>NZ_JBHVDI010000059.1:0-19085 GCF_042802875.1 Kocuria sp. NPDC057446
GGTTCCGCCGGCACCGCCGGCGGTCGCGTCGAGATCCTCCGGGCGCTCGGCCGCCGCGGCCCGCCGGGCCGCCAGGAGGGGCCCGAGGGCCGCGCGGGAGCCGCGGGCCCCGGCCCGGGCCGCGAGTGCCACGGAGACGACGAGCGCGGTCAGCACCCCCGCGGCGACCCAGCCCGGCAGCAGCCAGGACGGTGCCGGCACGGTGAGCAGGACCCAGCCCAGCACGAGCACCTTGAGCACGTACGTCATGGCGAGCGCGGGGGCGGCGACCGGCCCCTCCGCCCCCGCGGTGGCGCGTGCCACGAGCGCGGTGACCAGGTGGCTCGCCACGACCAGCCCCGCCCCGAGCAGGACGCTGAGGGCGGCGGCGCTCACGGCCCGGCCCCCGCCCCGGCGCGGGCGGCCGCCCGGCGCCCGAGCAGCTCAGGCAGCACGAGGTACAGGGCGAGCACCGCGAGCACGAAGGCCCCGGCCACGGCCGTGGCAGCGGGCCCCGTGCGCAGGCCCACGACCGAGGCGACGCTCACGAGGACGGTCGCGGCCGTGACCACGAGCGCGGAGCCGACATGGGACAGGCCCACGTCGGTGAGCCGCTGGTACACGTGCTGGCGGTGCGGCCGGTACCAGGCCTCCCCCGCGCGGACGCGGCGCAGCAGCGTCACCGAGGTGTCGGCCACGTAGACCGCGAGCGGGGGCAGGAGGTACTCGACGTAGACGCCCGAGAGGAACGCCGCGACCGCGATGCCGGCGAGCGAGCCGCCCAGCAGGTAGGAGCCGACGTCGCCGAGGAACACGGTGCCGCGGCCGAGGTTCCAGGGCAGGAACCCGGCGAAGCCGCCCGCCACGGCCAGGCCGGCGGCGATCATCCACGGCAGGTCGTTGGAGGCGCCCGCCCAGGCGTACAGCAGGCCGGCGGCCAGGCCGTGCAGCCCCGAGATGCCGTTGATCCCGTCCATGAAGTTGGCCATGTTCACGTAGGCGGCGATCGCGAGGGTGCCCACGGGCAGCCACCACGCGGAGGTGCCGAGCACCGCGACCAGGACGGCGGTGGCGGCCAGGCCGATGCCCAGCTGGGCGGCCAGGCGCACGCGCACGGACACGCCCCGGTAGTCCTCGGCCCAGCCGAGGGCCGCGCACAGCCCGGTGACGGCCAGGACCACGAGCGCCACGGAGCGGTCGACCGCGATCGCGCCGGTGAGCAGGGCGGAGCCGTAGGCGAGGAGCACGGCCACGGCCACGGCCAGGCCCATGCCCCGCACGACGGTGCGGTGGTGGGAGGAGCGCTCGTTCGGGACGTCGAGCACGCCCCACCGGGCGAGCAGGGGCTTGACCACCAGGGGCAGTAGCAGGCCGAGCACGAGGGCGGGGGCGCCCACGGTGAGGACGAGCTCCCCGAGCCGGCGCAGCTCCTCGGGGTCCGGGGCCGCGCCGGGGTCGGTGAGGTCCAGCCCGGCCGGGAGCAGCACGGCGGGGATCGGGGCCGCGCTCACGACGCCCGTCCCGTGGAGCTGCGCGGGCGCTGGACCGACGTGGGCGGAGGCTGCGTGGACGGGCGCACGACGGGGATCGTGCCCGTGTAGACCATGCCGCCGCGCACCTTCCAGGTGTGCCGGTCCAGCTGGGCGGGATCCAGCCGGTCGGCCCGCGCGTGGGAGATCTTGGGGTGGAAGGGACGCTCGTCCGTCTCGCCGAGGCCGATGAGGTCCTCGTGCAGCTTCTCCCCCGGGCGCAGCCCCGTCACCTCGATCTCGATGTCCTCGCGCCCGCTCATCACGCGCAGCCGCTCGGCGATGTCCATGATCCGCACGGGCTCGCCCATGTCGAGGATCAGCACCTCGCCGCCGCGGGCGATCGCCCCCGCCTGGATCACGAGCTGGCAGGCCTCGGGGATGGTCATGAAGTAGCGGGTGGCCTCGGCGTGCGTCACCGTGATCGGACCCCCCTGGCGGATCTGCTCGGTGAACAGGGGCAGCATCGAGCCCCGGGAGCCGAAGACGTTGCCGAAGCGCACCGAGACGTACCGCCGGCCGGTGCGGTCGGCCATCCAGGCCGTCAGCTTCTCCGCGACGCGCTTGGAGTGGCCCAGCGCGGTGGTGGGGTTGGCGGCCTTGTCCGTGGAGATGTTGACGAAGACCCCGACCTCCGCCTCCTCCGCGGCCTGCAGCACGTTGAGGGTGCCGAGGACGTTGGTCTTCCACGCCTCGTCCGGGTACTGCTCGAGCAGGGACACGTGCTTGAGGGCGGCCGCGTGGAAGACCACCTCGGGCCGGCGGTCGCGGAAGATGGCGCCGACGGACTCGGGGTCGCGGATGTCGGCGAGGACGGTGTCCCGGCCGTCGAGCAGGCCGCGGCCCGTGATGGAGATCTGGGTGCCCTGCAGGGCGGACTCGTCGCGGTCCACCATGATGAGCTCCGCGGGCTCGAAGCCGACGAGCTGGCGGCACAGCTCGGCGCCGATGGACCCGCCCGCGCCGGTCACCAGCACGCGGCGGCCCTTCACGTAGCCGGCGATCTCCTCGACGTCGATGTCGACGGGGCGGCGTCCGATGAGGTCCTCCATGCTGATGTCCCGGAAGTCCGAGGCCTGGTGCTTGGCGGTGAGCACCTCTCCCAGCGGGGGCATCGTCACGACCCGGATCCCGGTGCCGGCCACGGCGTCGGCGACCCGGTGCATGAGGCGGGGGTCCGGGCTGGACATCGCCACGATGAGCACGGAGGCGCGGGTGCGGGCCATGACGTCGCGGACGTCGTGCAGGGTGCCGAGCACGGGCACGGAGGAGATCCGCAGGTGCTTCTTCGCGGGGTCGTCGTCGAGCAGCGCCACGGGCAGGAACTCCGAGTGCGGGTCCTGCATCATCCGCTGGATCAGGAAGGTCCCGAGGTAGCCGGCGCCGTAGACCACCACGTGCTGGGCCGAGGCGCCGGGGCGGGCGGAGGCCTCCTGGTACATCCGCTTGAGGTAGCGGAAGGCGGCCATGAACAGGCACGCGAAGGGGAACGCGATCAGGGCGGTGGAGCGCGGGATGCCGATGCTCGTTCCCACCACGAGGAGCAGGACCTGGAGCACGGCCGTGACGATGAGGGTGACCACCACCAGGAGCTTGGCCTCGTCGAAGCTGCCGAAGGAGTACCGCCCCTTGTACAGGGCGAACGAGAAGCCGACCACGAGCTGGGCGGCCACCGCCACCAGGGACACCAGCAGCAGCCCCGGGCCGCTGATGAACTGCAGGTCCATCTCGTAGCGCAGCACCAGGGCGAGCACGAGGGCCACGACCCAGGCGACCGAGTCCAGGAGCATCTGGATCCACAGCCATGCCACGGGCCGGTCCTGCGGGGCGGCGCGGGGCGGGGACCCCGTGCCGGCGCCCCCGGGGGGCACCGCCGTGCCGGCGGGGCGCTCGGGCTCACCACTCATCGCGTCGTTCCTTTCGTGGTCGGTGCCGGAGCCGGGGGGCCGGGCGGGAGGAGGTCCGGTGCGGGGCGGTCAGCGGCGGGGTGCGCCGACCATGGCCCGGTAGGCGAGCTCCCGGAGCCGGGTGGGGACGAACCGGTAGCCGCCGCGCACCACCACGTTGCGCACCCATTGTAGGAAGCCGACGTGGCCGATCCCGCGCAGGCGGGACTGGAGGGCGAGCTCGGCGCGGAGCACGCGCCACCCGCCGCGCCGTTCGTAGGAGCCGGCCGAGACCCGGTAGCCGACCAGCGGCTCCGCCACGTTGCGCACGTCGGCGCCGGCGCGCAGCATCCGGACCCACAGCCAGTAGTCCTCGGCCAGGGGCACGTGCACGTAGCCGCCGGCCGCCCGCACGGCGGAGCGCCGGAACACCACCGTCGGATGGCTCACGGGGTTGCGGCGCCGCGAGACGGAGAGGATGTCCCGCTCACCCACCGGGGCGCGGCGCAGGGCGATCGGGGTGCGCTCGTCGTCCCCGATCTCGTGCATCGACGCGCCGACCAGGTCCGCTCCGTCCTCGATCTCGGGCAGCTGCACGGCGAAGCGGCGGGGACAGGAGACGTCGTCGGCGTCGGCGCGGGCCACCACGTCGTGCCGGCACCGGTCGAGGCCGGCGTTGAGCGCCGCGGCGAGTCCTGCGTTGTGCTCCAGGTCGACGCGCACGACGGGCACGGGGAGCTCGCGCACGAGGCGGTCCAGCTCGGCCTCGAGCGGCGCGGGGACGGGTCCGTCCCGCACGACGACGAGCTCGGCGGGCCGGCGCTGCTGCTCGACGGTGGCCGACTCCGCCGCACGGCGCACCCGCTCCGCGGTGTCGGCGCGGTAGACGGGCATGAGCACGGAGAACTCGGGGACGGGGGTCATGCTCACGGCGTCACCGCGGTCCGCCGAAGCCGCGGCCGCGCATCCCGCCGGTGTAGCGGTCCGCCCAGGACGCGAGACCGCGCACGTCCCCCCGACGCAGGTAGTAGAGGGGATAGCCGACGAGATCGGCCCCGAGCTGCACGACCCGCTTGTACCGCCACGTGGTCCAGCCCCGGTTGCGGAAGAAGTGCTCGCGCTTGAACGGGGTGCCGGGCACCACGACCTTCAGCCGGCCGGGGACCACGACGTGCTCCTCGTCCCAGCCCGGGGGGTGCGCCACGGCGGTGCGGGTGGTGGTGCCGAAGGGCAGCCCGGAGCGGCGCAGCCGCACCAGGAAGTCGACCTCGTCGCCGCGCAGGAAGAGCTTGAGGTCCGGCAGCCCGACCGTGAAGAAGACGTGCTCGGCCATCAGGGCGCCGTTGAAGAAGGTGGCGTGGCCGGGCAGGAAGTCGAGCGGCTCCAGGTCCGCCCGGGAGTGGGTCAGCCGCCCCTCGAGGCGGTAGGAGAACGCCAGCGCGCCGTGGTCCTGGGGCGCCACGACGAGCGGGGAGACGACCGACAGCTCCCGCTGCGCGGCCTCCTGCAGGAGGACCTCGAGGCAGTCGGGGCCTTCCGGGTGGGCGTCGTCGTCCATGAGCCACACGCGGTCCGCGCCGGTGGCGAGGGCGGTCAGGATCGCCAGGGAGAACCCGCCGGCACCGCCCAGGTTGGCGAGGGAGCGCACGAGCTCGAGCGCGAACCGGCCGCCGATCGCCTCCTCGAGCACCTCCCGCGGCAGCGCCTCGCGGCCCGCGTCGACGAGGCACAGGGAGGCGACGGGCACCGTCTGCTCCCGCAGCGCCGCGACGAGCGCGAGCACGTCCTCGTGCCGGTCCTGGGTCACGCAGGCCACCGCCACCGTGGGGGTGGGCGTGGGGTCGGACGGCATGCGGCTCCTCCAGGGGGACGGCGGGGGTGGGGCGACCGACCGTGGGGTCACGGTGGGTGCGGTGACGGGTGCGGGCTCCGGCGCGGTGCCTGGGGCGGGCGCCGGGACGTGCCGAGTCTAGCAAGGGGCGCCCGCACGGTCCGGGCCGGCGGGCCGCGTCGCCCCGCCCCGGCGGTGGGCCGGTCTGTACGATGAGCGCAGGGTTCCGGACCCGGACGACGGCGACCGGCAGCGGCCGGCAGAGAGGAAACACCGTGACATCGACGACGTGGGCAGTCCTGGGGGCGACGGGGTTCGTGGGCTCCGCGACCGTGGCCCGGCTGCAGGCGGACGGCCAGACGGTGGTCCCGGTCTCCGCGCCGCGGCTGGCCTCCGGGGCGAGCACGGTCCACCACCTGCTCCAGCGGGCCGGCCGGCTCGAGTCCGTCATCGACTACCTCGCCGAGTCCTTCGCCGGCGCCCACGTGGTCGTCAACGCGGCAGGCCTGGCGGCCCCGGACCAGACCCACGAGGAGTCCCTCGTGGGCGCGAACGCGCTGCTGCCGGTGCTCGTGGCCCTCGCGGCGCGCCGCACGAGCGTGCGCCGCATCGTGCACGTCAGCTCCGCGGCGGTCCAGGGCGACGTCGAGGTCCTCGACGAGACGCCCACGGTCCGGCCGTTCTCCCCCTACTCCTTCTCCAAGGCGCTCGGCGAGAGCGCGCTCCTGAAGCTGCGCCGCGACTGGGCGGCCGAGGACGGGGCCCCCGCCATCACGGTGCTGCGCGCGACCTCGGTGCAGGGCTCCGGCCGGCGCACGACGGCGCGGCTGGCCCGCTTCGCGTCCTCGCCGCTGAGCTCGGTGGCCGGCGACGGCAGCGCGCCCACCCCGGTGACCTCCGTGCACGCCCTGGCCGAGTTCGTCTCCCGGCTCGGCCGCCACCCCGAGGCGCTGCCACCGGTCGTGCTGCAGCCCTGGGAGGGCGCCACCACCGCGTCCATCCTGCGGGACGCGGGCCGCCGGGAGCCGCGCCACCTCCCCGCGCTGCTGTGCCGGCTGGTGCTGGACGCCGGGTTCGCCGTCTCGGGTCTCGCCGGGAACCGCTGGCACGGCGTCCTCCGACGGCTCGAGGTCACGTGGTTCGGCCAGCGCCAGGTGCGCGGCTGGGCCGAGGACCACGACGCGGTCCCGGAGCCGCGGATCACCGAGGTGCTGCGCCAGGCGCACCTGGCCGCCGGCCGGGGCTGAGCCCTACCGCTCCGTCCGGGCGGCACCCCACGCGCCGTCCCCGCCCGGCGGAGCCGGCGCTCAGGCCTCGCCGCCGCGGGCCACGAGCCGTACGGCCTCGTCGACCGGCAGCGGCCGCGCCTCCCCCGGTGCCCCGGGGCGCGGGACCCGCGTGCGGTCCTGGTCCACGGCCGGCCGGGCACCCGTCGCGGAGCGGGCCACGAGCGCGGCGGCCAGGCCCTGCGCGGCGGCGGCCCGCGCAGGACCTGGCGACGGGGGCTGCCCGTCCTCCGGCCCCGCGGTGCCCGGCTCCTCCGGGAGGACCGGCGCGGCCTCCGGGTCGGGCTCGCTCACCGCGTGCGAGCCCCCGGCCGCCGCGTCCCCGGCGGCGGGGTCGCTCTCCGGGGCGGGCGTGCCGCCGATCTCCTCGTCGCCGTCCGCCGGCACCACCGAGGGCACGACGGCGCGCAGCCGGGCGAGGCTCACGGTGCCGTGGCGCACCAGCAGCGGGGTCTCGCCCGTGCAGTCCACGATCGTGGAGGACACCGGCTCCCGGTCGTCGGGTCCGCCGACGGGCCGGGGCCCCCCGTCCAGGTAGAGCTCCACGGAGTCCCCGAGCATGTCCGCCGCGGCCTGCGCCGTCGCCGCGGCCGGGTGACCGGTGCGGTTGGCCGAGGACACGGCCAGGGGACCGCTCTCGATGAGCAGTGCCTGGGCGAGCTCGTCGTCGGGCACTCGCAGGGCGACGGTCCCGTGGGTCTCCCCCAGGTCCCAGCCCAGCGACGGGTGGGAGTGGAAGATCAGGGTCAGCCCTCCGGGCCAGAAGGCCCGGGCGAGCGCGCGGGCGTCGTCGGACACCTCGTCCGCCAGCCCGTCGAGCACCCCGGCGTGGGCGATGAGCACGGGCGGGGGCATGGCCCGCGACCGGCCCTTGGCCGCGAGCAGGGTGGCGACGCCCCGGGCGGAGAACGCGTTGGCCCCGATCCCGTAGACGGTGTCGGTGGGCAGGACCACGCACGCGTCGGTCGCGAGGGCGCGCGCGGCGTGCTTGAGCCCGGCGGTGCGCTGGGCGATGCTGCTGCAGTCGTAGACGGTGGAGTTCACGGCGTCCATTCTCCCATTCCGGTCGTGCGGGCGCGGCCCGCGCGGGGCGTCCGGCCGGCCGTGGCCCGGTCGCGGCCCGTCAGGTCCTGGTGGCCCACGACGTCCACGAGCCCGGCCGCCCGGAACGAGTGCGCCACGGCCGCGGCCTGCACCTCGGCGTGCTCCATGACGAAGACCCCGCCGGGGCGCAGCAGTCGCAGTGCCGAGGCCAGGGCCGCCCGCGGGAGCTCGAGCCCGTCCTCCCCGCCCCCGTACAGGGCGAGCTCCGGGTCGTGCTCCCGGGCCTCCGGCTCCCGCGGGACCGCGTCCGGCGGGATGTACGGCGGGTTGGAGACCACCACGTCGCATCGTCCGTCGAGCTCCGGGAACGCCGTGCGCAGGTCGCCCCGGACGAGCTCCGCGCGCGTTCCCCGCAGGTTCTCCGCCGCCCACGCGTGGGCCGCCTCGGAGAGCTCCACCGCGTGCACGCGCGCCTGCGGCACCTCGTGGGCCACCGATGCGGCGATCGCCCCGGAGCCGGTGCCCAGGTCCACCACGTGCGGCCGGTGCACGCCCGCGGCCAGCTGGTCGCGCAGCTCGTCGACCACGGTCTGCACCACGGTCTCCGTCTCGGGCCGGGGCACGAACACCCCGGGCCCCACGGCCAGCGTCAGGTAGCGGAAGTGGGCGACGCCCGTGAGGTGCTGCAGCGGGATCCGGCGGGCGCGCTCGGCGACCAGCTCCGCGTAGCCCTCGGGCTCGTCCGCGCCGATGATGGCGCGCGCCTCGACCTCCCCGCGGGTCAGTCCGGTCAGGTGGGCGGCGAGCAGCAGCGCGTCGGTGCGCGCGGAGTCGATCCCGGCCTCGCCGAGCACCTGCTCCGCCCAGCGCACCGCCTGGCCCAGCGACCTGGTCATCCGGGGCCCCCGCTCAGCCGTCCTGGCGGCCGACGGCCTCGAGCCGGGCCTGCTCGTCCATCTCGATCGCCGAGCGCACGACCGGTTCCAGGTCCCCGGCCATGACGTGGTCGAGGTTGTAGGCCTTGTACCCGGTGCGGTGGTCGTTGATCCGGTTCTCCGGGAAGTTGTACGTGCGGATCCGCTCGGACCGGTCCATGGTCCGGACCTGGGAGCGGCGCTGCGCGGCGTTGTCCGCGTCGATCTGCTCCTGCTGGTGGGCCAGGATGCGGGCCCGCAGCACCCGCATCGCGGCCTCGCGGTTCTGCAGCTGCGACTTCTCGTTCTGCATGGCCACCACGATGCCCGTGGGCAGGTGGGTGATCCGGACCGCGGAGTCGGTGGTGTTCACGGACTGCCCGCCGGGCCCCGAGGAGCGGTAGACGTCGATCTTCAGGTCGTTCTGGCTGATCTCGACCTCCTCGGGCTCGTCGACCTCCGGGAAGACGAGCACGGCCGCGGCCGAGGTGTGGATCCGGCCCTGCGACTCGGTGACGGGCACGCGCTGCACCCGGTGCACCCCGCCCTCGTACTTCAGCCGCGCCCACACGCCCTCGGCGGGGTCCGTGGCGGTCGACTTGATCGCGACCTGCACGTCCTTGTAGCCGCCCAGGTCGGAGTCGTTGGTCGAGATGAACTCGGTCTTCCAGCCGCGGCTCTCCGCGTACTTGAGGTACATGCGCAGCAGGTCCCCGGCGAAGAGCGCGGACTCGTCGCCGCCCTCCCCCGCCTTGACCTCGAGGATCACGTTGCGCCCGTCGTCGGGGTCGCGCGGGACCAGCAGCCGGCGCAGCTTCTCGCGCGCCGCCGTGAGCTGCTCCTCGAGCGCCGGGATCTCCTCGGCGAACTCGGGCTCCTCGTCGGCGAGCTCGCGGGCCGCGCCCAGGTCCTCCTCGAGGCCGTGCACCCGGCGGTGGGCCTCGACGATGCCGTTGAGCTCGGCGTAGCGGCGCCCCAGCTTGCGGGCCTTGCCCTGCTCCGCGTGCACGGCGGGGTCGGCGAGCTGACGCTGCAGCTCGGCGTGCTCGTCGAGCAGGGACTGGATCGGGTCCGGCATGGGACGCTCCTTCATCGGGCGGCTTCGTCGGGCGGCGGTGGGCTCGCGCTCGGGCGGGGCCCGGGCACGACGACGCCGCCGCGCCCCGGTCCGTGGTTCCGGACCGGGCCGCGGCGGCCGGGGGCGTGCTAGCGGTCGCTCTCGGCGCGGGCCGACAGCGTGGTCTTCTGCACCTGGAGCAGGAACTCGGTGTTGGACTGGGTGTCCCGCAGCTTGTTCGTGAGCAGCTCGAGGGCCTGCTGCTGGTCGAGCCCGGAGAGGACGCGGCGCAGCTTCCACATGATCTTGATCTCGTCCGGGGAGAGGAGGTTCTCCTCGCGGCGGGTGCCCGAGGAGTTGACGTCCACGGCCGGGTAGATCCGCTTGTCCGCGAGCGAGCGGGACAGGCGCAGCTCCATGTTGCCGGTACCCTTGAACTCCTCGAAGATGACCTCGTCCATCTTGGACCCGGTCTCCACGAGAGCGGTCGCGAGGATCGTGAGCGAGCCGCCGTTCTCGATGTTGCGGGCCGCGCCGAAGAACTTCTTCGGCGGGTACAGCGCCGCGGAGTCCACGCCGCCGGAGAGGATGCGCCCGGAGGCGGGGGCCGAGAGGTTGTAGGCACGGCCCAGGCGGGTCATGGAGTCCAGGAGGACCACCACGTCCATGCCCATCTCCACGAGCCGCTTGGCCCGCTCGATCGCGAGCTCGGCGACCGTGGTGTGGTCGTCCGCCGGGCGGTCGAAGGTCGAGGCGATGACCTCGCCCTTGACGGTGCGCTGCATGTCCGTGACCTCCTCGGGGCGCTCGTCGACGAGCACCATCATGAGGTGGACCTCGGGGTTGTTCGTGGTGATCGCGTTGGCGATCGCCTGCAGCATCAGCGTCTTGCCCGCCTTCGGCGGGGAGACGATGAGCCCGCGCTGGCCCTTGCCGATGGGGGCCACGAGGTCGACGACGCGGGGCCCGATCTTCTTGGGCTCCGTCTCGAGGCGCAGCCGCTCCTGCGGGTACAGCGGGATCAGCTTCCCGAAGTCCACGCGGTCCTTGTTCTCCTCGGTCTTCTTGCCGTTGACCGTGGTGAGCTGGACCAGCGCGTTGAACTTCTGCCGCGTGTTGTTCTGCTGCTCGCCCTCGCGGGGGGCGCGGATGGCGCCGACCACGGCGTCGCCCTTGCGCAGGTTGTGCTTCTTGACCTGGGCGAGGCTGACGTAGACGTCGTTCGGGCCCGGCAGGTAGCCGGAGGTGCGCACGAACGCGTAGTTGTCGAGGACGTCCAGGATGCCCGCCACGGGCAGCAGGACGTCGTCCTCGGTGAACTCCGTGTCGTCGACCTCGGGGCCGGAGCTGCGCCCGCGGCGGTTGCGGCGCTCGTTGCGCTCGGCCCGGTCGGCCCGGTCGTTGCGGTCGCGGTCCCGATCGTTGCGATTGCGATTGCGGCGGCTGCGGCGGCTGCCGCCGTCGCCGTCCTGGCCGCCCTTGTCCTGGCGGTTGTCCTGACCGCCCTTGTCCTGGCGGTTGTCCTGACCGCCCTTGTCCTGGCGGTTGTCCTGACCGCCCTTGTCCTGGCGGTTGTCCTGGCCGCCCTTGTCCTGGCGGCCGTCCTGGCCCCGGTTGTCCTGGCCCTTGCCGCCCTCGGCGCGGTTGTCCCGCCGGTTGCGGCCGTCGCCCTTGTCCTGGCCGCCCTTGTCCTGGCGGTTGTCCTGCCCGCGGTTCTGACCGCGGCTCCGGTCCTGGCCGGACTGCTCGTCCTCGCGGCCCTCGGCCGAGGAGCGCGAGTCGTCGCCGCGCTGCCCGTTGTCCTGGCCGCCGTTGTCCTGGCCGCCGTTGTTCTGGCCGCCGTTGTTCTGGCCGTTGTCGTCGCGGTTGCGGTTGCGGCGGCTGCGGTTGCGACCGCGGCCGCCCTCGCCCTCGGAGGAGTCCTCGGCGGGAGCGGCCTGCTCGGCCGGCTGCCCGGAGGCGCCCTGCTCGGCGGCGCCCTGCGGCGCGGCGCCCTGCTGGTCGGCGGCGGACACCACACCGGTGCTCGTGGCCCGGCGGGAGCGCGTGCGCCGCTGCGGCTGGTCGCCGTCGGCAGTCTGTGCGGAGGCGTCCTCGCCGGTGGCCGCGGCGGACGGGGCCGCACCCTGGCCGGTGCCGGCGTCGGCGGTCTTCTCGACCGTCTGCGCGATCTTCTCCTCGACGGCCTGGTCCCGGTCGGCGACGGCGCCGCCGCGCTGGTGGGCGGCGATCGCGTCGACCAGCAGGCTCTTGCGCATCCGGCGGGCGCCGGTGATGCCGAGCTGGGAGGCGAGCGCCTGGAGCTGGGCCAGCTTGAGCGCGGACAGTCCCGCGTTCCGGGGATCGGTGCTGGCGGTTTCTTCCGTACCCGTGGAAAGGTCGGTGGTCTCGGTCACGAAGTGTCCTTCTCCCTCGGTGGGGGGCCCATGGATCTCAGAGTCCAGGACCGTGGATGGTTCCCGGCGGGCCGCGATCGCGGGCCGCCTGCGGCGGGGCGCACTTCAGGGCGCGGCAGCCTGGGCGAACAAGGTGTCACCCGGAGATCATGGTGCGCTCCGGTCCGTGTCGGTGCGGGCCGGGGCTCCGCCGGCATCGATGGAGCCGGTGCCGGCGGGGGATCACCGGAGGATCTGAGGCGGTGGAGCCGAGGACCCCGGGGCATCCGACCGGGGGGCTGCCCCTCATGATGCCCGCTGTCCTCACCGCGCGGGGCGCGGTCTCCTACCCCTGGATCTGCTGCGGGTGCCTCTCCAGCTTAGCACCCCGGCCGTCGACCCGCAGACGGAGGACACGCCAAGAGACGGAACCGGGTCCGTCCGCGACGAGCTCCGCGACGCGCCGCTCCGTCTCCGCCGCCTGGTGCGGACCCGCGGCCAGGACCAGGACGGTCGGGCCGGCCCCGGAGATCATGGCGGGCAGCCCACGCTCCCGCAGCGCGCCCATCAGCCGGGCGCTCGGGGGCATGGCCGAGGCGCGGTACGGCTGGTGCAGCCGGTCCTCGGTGGCCGGCAGCAGCAGCTCCGGGCGCCGCGTCAGCGCCTCGATCAGCAGGGCGGTCCGCCCGGCGTTGACCGCGGCGTCGTGGTGCGGGACGGTCGCGGGCAGCAGGGACCGGGCGAGCCGGGTGGGGACCTCGAAGTCGGGGATCGCGACCACGGGCACGACGTCCTCGTGGACGGTCACGGGGGCGCTGCGGTAGCCGTCCGCGTCGGTCCAGGAGATGACGAGACCCCCGTAGAGGGACGGGGCCACGTTGTCCGGGTGGCCCTCCATCGCGGCGGCGACCTGGAGCAGGCGCCGGTCGTCGAGGGCGCGCTCGGCGGGCAGCAGCGCGTTCGCGGCGAGCACGCCGGCCACCACGGCGGAGGCGCTCGAGCCCATGCCACGGCCGTGCGGGATCCGGTTGGTCGCCTCGAGCCGCAGCCCCGGCAGCTCCTCGACGCCGGCGGCCCGGAAGGCGGCCCGCATGGCCCGGACCACGAGGTGCTCGGCGGTCCGGGGCACGGACGCGGAGCCCTCCCCGTGCAGCTCGAACTCCAGGCCGCCCCCGGTCACGGTCACCGCGAGGTCGTCGTAGTGGCCGAGCGCGAGGCCCAGGCTGTCGTAGCCCGGGCCCACGTTGCCGGTGGAGCCGGGCACGCTCACCGCCACCCGGTGGCCGATCTCGAACATCCGGGCCTACTCCAGACCCAGCGCGGCGGCCACGGCCACCACGTCGAAGGGCACGCGCTGGGGCTCCACCAGCGCGGGGTCCTCCCGCTCGGCGGCCTTGATCGCCCACTGCGGGTCCTTGAGGCCGTGGCCGGTGACGGTGATGACGATCGTCCGGCCCGTGGGGGCCTCCCCCGCGGCGTGCTTCTGGAGCAGGCCGGCCACGCCCGCGGCCGAGCCCGGCTCCACGAACACGCCCTCCTCCGCGGAGAGCCACCGGTGGGCGGTGAGGATCTCGTCGTCGGAGACGGAGCCGATGAGCCCGCCGGACTCGTCGCGGGCGGCGATCGCGGAGTCCCAGGAGGCGGGATTGCCGATCCGGATGGCCGTCGCGATCGTCTCGGGCTCCGTGACGGGGTGGCCGAGCACCAGCGGCGCCGCTCCCTCGGCCTGGAAGCCCCACATCACGGGCAGCTTCGAGGCGACGGCGGGCAGCTCCCCCGCGGTCGCGGAGGTGTGGGGCCGGGCGTACTCCTGGTAGCCCTTCCAGTACGCGGTGATGTTGCCGGCGTTGCCGACCGGCAGGATGTGCAGGTCCGGGGCGTCGCCGAGGGTGTCGACCACCTCGAACGCCCCGGTCTTCTGCCCCTCGATCCGGTACGGGTTCACGGAGTTCACGAGGAAGACGGGATAGGACTCGGAGAGCTTGCGGGCCACCTCGAGGCAGTTGTCGAAGTTGCCGTCCACCTGGATGATGTCCGCGCCGTGCGCCACGGCCTGGGAGAGCTTGCCCATGGCGATCCGCCCCTCGGGCACGAGCACCGCGCAGGTGAGCCCGGCCTGCTTCGCGTAGGCCGCCGCGGAGGCGGAGGTGTTGCCGGTCGAGGCGCACACGACGGCCTCGGCGCCCTCCTCCTTGGCCTTCGTGATGGCCATGGTCATGCCCCGGTCCTTGAACGAGCCGGTGGGGTTCATGCCCTCGAACTTCAGCCAGACGGTGTTGCCGGTGAGCTCCGACAGGGCGCGCGCCCGGATTAGCGGCGTGCCGCCCTCCCCCATCGTGATGACCTCGGTGGAGTCGGAGACCGGCAGACGGTCCCGGTACTCGTTGATGACGCCCTGCCAGACGTGTGCCATGTGCTGGATCTCTTCCTGTGGACTCGGTGGTGCGGGGGGCTCGTGCGGTGGTGGTGCGCGCGGCGGCGCCGCCCGGGTCGCGGGCGGCGCCGGGGAGGGTCAGTCGGCGTGCTCCACACGGATCACGCCGGCGACGTCCTCGACGAACGGCAGCTCGCGCAGGGCGTCGACCGTGGCCACGAGGTCCTTGTTCGCGCCCCGGTGGGTCACGAGCCGGATCTCGGACAGCTGCGGGTCGCCGTGCGGGTGGTCCGTCTGCTGCATCGTGAAGATCGACACGCCGTGGTCCGCGAAGACCTGCGCGATCCGCGCCAGGACGCCGAGCCGGTCCTGGACGGTGAGCGTGATCGAGAAGCTCGTGCGCACCTCGTCCATCGACGCGGCGTCCAGCTGGGCGTGGGGGTCCGCGCCCTGGGCGGGGCCCCCGAGCACGAGCCGGCGCGCGGCCGAGACGAAGTCGCCCAGCACGGCCGAGGCGGTGGCGGCGCCGCCGGCGCCCGCGCCGTAGAACATGAGGGAGCCGGCGTTGGCGGCCTCGACGAAGACCGCGTTGTAGGCCCCGTGCACGCCGGCCAGCGGGTGCTCCCTCGGGATCATGGTCGGGGTGACCCGCAGGTTCACCCCGCCCGGGCAGCGCTCGCACACGGCGAGGAGCTTGATGACGTAGCCGGCCTCGCGGGCGGCGGCGACGTCCGAGGCCGTGACCCCGGTGATGCCGCGGCAGTACACGTCGTCGATGGTGAAGGTCGAGTGGAACGCGAGGGACGCGAGGATGGCGGCCTTGGCCGCGGCGTCGTGGCCCTCCACGTCGGCGGTGGGGTCCGCCTCGGCGTAGCCCAGCTGCTGGGCCTCGGCCAGCGCGTCGGCGAACTGCGCGCCCGTGGTGTCCATCTGGTCGAGGATGTAGTTCGTGGTGCCGTTCATGATGCCCAGCACGCGGTCCACCCGGTCCCCCGCGAGGGAGTCCTGCATGGGGCGCACGATCGGGATCGCCCCGGCCACGGCGGCCTCGTAGAACAGGGGTACCCCGGCGGCGTCGGCCGCGTCCTGGAGCTGGCGGCCGTGCCGGGCGATGAGCGCCTTGTTGCCCGAGATCACCGGCTTGCCCGCGTGCAGGGCCCGCAGGATGCGGCTGCGGGCCGGCTCGATGCCGCCCGTGAGCTCGATGACCACGTCCGCGGCGTCGACGAGGGCGTCGGCGTCGGTCGTGAGCAGACCCTCGGGCAGCTCCACGGTCCGCCGGGCGGCGAGGTCCCGCACGGCGATGCCGACGAGCTCCACGGGTGCGCCCACGCGGGCGGCGAACTCGGGACCGTGCTCGAGCAGGGTCCGGGCGACCTCGGCGCCGACGTTGCCGGCGCCGAGCAGGGCGACCTTCAGGGTCGAGGGCGAGCGGGTGGTGTCAGGGGTCGAGGCGGTCAATCAGGCTCCCAGGTCGCGGGCGAACAGGTCTTCTTCGGTCTCGCCCCGCACGATGAGCCGGGCTTCCGCCCCGTCCCCGGCGGTGCGCACGGCGACCACCGGGGGGCGGGCGATCCAGTTGTAGTTGCTGGACAGGGCCCAGCAGTAGGCGCCGGTGGCGGGCACGGCCAGCACGTCCCCGGGGGCGAGGTCCGCGGGCAGGTAGACGTCCCGCACCACGACGTCCCCGGACTCGCAGTGCTTGCCCACCACCCGGGACAGCACGGGAGCTCCCTCGGCGCGGCGGTTGGCGAGCACGGCCGTGTAGTCGGCCCCGTAGAGCACGGGCCGGGCGTTGTCGCTCATCCCGCCGTCCACGGAGACGTACCGGCGCCGGGCGCCGGACTCCACCGTGACGGTCTTCAGCGTGCCCACGGTGTAGAGGGTGCACGCGGCCGGGCCGGAGATCGCGCGGCCGGGCTCGATGGACAGGTGCGGGACCGCCATCCGCAGGGACCGGGCCGAGGCGGCCACCTGGTCCGCGAGGGCCTCGGCGATCTCGCGGGCCGGCCGGGGGGTGTCGGCCTCGGTGTAGGCGATGCCGTAGCCGCCGCCGAGGTCGAGCTCCGGCAGGGTCAGCCCGAAGCGCTCGTCGGCGTCGGCCATGAACGCGAGCACCCGCTCGGCCGCCTTTCCGAAGCCGTCGGCGTCGAAGATCTGGGAGCCGATGTGGCAGTGGATCCCGCGCAGGTCGAGCTCGGGCTCCAGGACGCACGCGGCGACGGCCTGCATCGCGGGGCTGTCCCCGCCGCCCTCGGGCGCGGCCAGGGACAGCCCGAACTTCTGGTCCTCGTGGGCGGTGGCGATGAACTCGTGGGTGGACGCGTGCACGCCGGGGGTGACGCGGATCAGCACGGGGGCGACGACGCCGAGGGTGCGCGCGAGGTGGGCGACCAGCTCGATCTCCGCGAGGGAGTCCACCACGATCCGTCCGAGACCGTGGTCGAGGGCCCGGGTGATCTCGGCGGCGGACTTGTTGTTGCCGTGCAGCGCGATCCGCGCGGGCTCCATGCCGCCGCGCAGCGCGACGGCCAGCTCCCCGCCCGAGGCGGTGTCCACGTTCAGGCCCTCCTCCCGCAGCCAGCGGACCACCTCGGTGGTCAGGAAGGACTTCCCGGCGTAGTAGACGGAGACCTCGGCCCCGATCCGGGCGAACGCCTCGGTGAAGGCGTCCCGGAACTCGCGGGCACGCGCCCGGAAGATGTCCTCGGAGTAGACGTAGGAGGGGGTGCCGTAGCGCTCGGCGAGCTCCGGGACGGGGATCCCCGAGACCGCCAGCACGCCGTCGTCGCCGCGGCGGAACGCCTCGGGCCAGATGACGGGGTCGAGGGCGTCGAGGTCCTCGGGCACGCTGAGCCAGTCCGGGGCCAGGGGGGAGCCCCCGGTGCGGGTGGTCGGGTCGGCGGTCATGCGATCACATCCTCTCCGGTGCGGACACGCCGAGCACGCCCAGGCCGTTGGCCAGGACCTGCCGGGCGGCGTCGTTGAGCCACAGCCGGGTGCGGTGCAGGTCGGTGACCTCGTCCTCGCCCTGCGGCGCCACCCGGCAGGCGTCGTACCAGCGGTGGTAGGTGCCCGCGAGCACCTCGAGGTGGCGCGCCACCCGGTGCGGCTCCCGGAACTCGGCGGCCTGGGCGAGCACCGAGGGGTACTGCCCGAGGGCGGCCAGCAGCTCCCCCTCCATCGGGTGGTCGAGCAGCGACGCCTCGAACACGGCCTCGCCCCGCTCGTCCGTGCGGGCGACGCCCGCCGCCTCGGCGTTGCGCCCCACCGCGCACGTGCGGGCGTGGGCGTACTGGACGTAGAAGACCGGGTTCTCGTTGGAGCGCCGGGTCAGCAGCCCCAGGTCGATGTCGATGTTGGAGTCCACGGAGAAGCGGGTCAGCGAGTACCGGGCGGCGTCGACGCCGACGGCCTCGACCAGGTCCTCCATGGTCACCACGTTGCCGGCGCGCTTGGACATCCGCACGGGCACGCCGTCCTTGACCAGGTTGACCATCTGGCCGATGAGCACCTCGACCCGTTCCGGGGCGTCGCCCAGGGCCGCGGCGGCGGCCTTGAGCCGGGCCACGTAGCCGTGGTGGTCGGCGCCGAGCATGTAGATGCACAGGTCCGCGCCGCGGTCCCGCTTGTCCTTGAAATAGGCGATGTCGCCGGCGATGTAGGCGGCCTGCCCGTCGGACTTGACGACCACCCGGTCCTTGTCGTCGCCGTAGGCGCTCGAGCGCAGCCACCAGGCGCCGTCCGCGAAGTAGAGCGCCCCGGAGCTCTTGAGCTGCTCGAGGAGCGCCTCCACCGCACCGCTGCCGAACAGGGACTGCTCGTGGAAGTAGACGTCGAAGTCCACGCCGAAGTCGTGCAGGGAGGACTTGATCTCGGCGAACATCAGCTCCACGCCCGCCGCGCGGAACGCCTCCTGGGGGTCCCCGGTCTCGAGGACGCCGGGGTTCTCCGCGACGATCCGGGCGGCGATGTCGGTGATGTACTCCCCGCCGTAGCCGTCCTCGGGGGCGGGCTCGCCCAGCGCGCGGGCCAGCAGGGAGCGGGCGAAGCGGTCGATCTGCGCGCCGGCGTCGTTGAAGTAGTACTCGCGCACCACGTCCGCGCCCTGCGCCTCGAGCACCCGGGCGAGGGAGTCTCCGACCGCGGCCCAGCGGGTGCCGCCCAGGTGGACCGGGCCCGTGGGGTTCGCGGAGACGAACTCCAGGTTGACGGACGTCCCGGTCAGCGATCCGGACCGGCCGAAGGCCTCGCCCTGCTCCACGACGGTGCGGGCGATCTCCCCGGCGGCGGCGGCGTCCAGGGTGATGTTGAGGAAGCCCGGGCCGGCGACGTCGACGGCCGCGACGCCCGCGGTGTCCTGCAGCCGGTCCCGGACCACGGCGGCGACGTCGCGCGGGGGGCGCCCGACCTTCTTGGCGAGCTGCATCGCGACGTTGGTCGCCCAGTCCCCGTGCTCCCGGTTCTTCGGCCGCTCGATCCGCACCTCCGGCAGCCGGGCGCCGTCGGCGAGGGCGAGGTCGCCCCGGGCCACGGCGTCCTGCAGGCATGCGGATACGGCGAGAGAAAGTTGTTCTGGAGTCACCGGACCAGTGTAACCGGGCGCCGCGGAGCGCCCGCGCCGGGTGGTCGACGAGCACCCCCGGAAACCTGCTAGTATCGTCGAGGTTCATCGCTGAGGCGGTGAAAGGCCCGCGTAGCTCAGGGGATAGAGCGTCTGCCTCCGGAGCAGAAGGCCGTAGGTTCGAATCCTACCGCGGGCACCACTCGGCACGAAGGCCCCGGACCGGTCGGTCCGGGGCCTTCGTCG
>NZ_JBHVDI010000060.1:0-18915 GCF_042802875.1 Kocuria sp. NPDC057446
GCCGCCCGGCTCCTGCTGGAGCGGCGCGGCCCGTCGTCGTCGCCGCGGCCCGTCACGGGGCGGGGACCCGCCCCGTGCTCAGGGGCCGTCGCAGCCGACGACCTCGTACAGCGCGGCGTCCCCGTTGCGCTCGACCAGGGCGAGACCGGACGCGGCCTGCGGGTCGACGGCGTTGATGCCCGAGTACTCTCCGGCCTGGCGAGCGTCGGGGATGATGAACTGCGTGCCGAAGTCCAGCACCCACTGCACCTCCAGCTCCTCGGCGGCCGCGCAGGCCGGGCTGTCCGGGGTGGCGTCGTCGATCCCCGTAGCGACCGCGTGCAGCTCCGGGTCCAGCGTCCGCAGCTCGACGCCGGGCGACTCGACGTGGTACTGGGTGACGGGCCGCTCGGCGACCGCGAAGGCCAGGGAGCCGCCGTTCCAGGGATTGACCGCGATGACGTCGCCCGGCTCGGTGAGCTCGTCGAGTTCCTGCAGCAGCTCGTACTCGTCCTGGTTGAGGATGCTCTCCGGTCCCTCCCACGCGTAGTACTGCTTGCCCCACCGCGTCGCCTGCGTGAGGGACTCGACCTGGGAGTACGGGACCGCGAGCGCGAGCACCACGACCGCCGCGACGGGCCAGGCGGCGCGGCCGGCCCGTGGGCGGCCGGCGAACGAGGCCAGGGACGCCGCGCCGGTGGCCAGGGCGCCCACCACGTGCGCCGCGCCGAGTCCGACGAGGGGCACAGCCGTCAACGGGAGGGTGGCCGCGAGGCGGTAGGAGTCGGTGTACCACCCGCCCACCAGCCACTGCCGGACCGGGCCCTCCTCGCCCGCGGCGGCGACCGCGTAGAGATACACGAGCACGAGGTGGGCGATCACCAGCCACCGCAGTCTCCGGCGGGCGACGGCGGCGTAGATCCCCGCGCCGGTGAGCAGCACGAGGACCCAGGGGACGTCCTCCCGGCCGTTGGCACCGAAGAGCAGGGCCTCTCCGACGGCCCGCGCCGTCGTGGTGGACGGCTCCCACACGAACCCCGTGGTCAGGACGTTCCACAGCAGCAGCCAGGCCGCGACCACGACCGCAGCCACCGCCACGAGCCCGAGGGCCGGTCCGCGGCGCCGGGCGCCCGCCGCCGCGCGCAGACCGAGCCACCAGGCCGTGGCAGCCAGGGGGACCGCCACCACGAGCAGGGCCAGGAACGCATTGGGCTGGGAGACGAACAGCGCGCCGAGGGTGACCACCAGGCTGGCGGCCAGCCGGACCCGGCCGGCCCCGTCCGGGGCGCGCGCCGTCCGGTCCGCGCTCACTCCGGGCCCGAGCAGGCGCACGAGCAGGCCCAGGGACACCGGGGCGAGCGCCAGGGCGAGGATGTTCGGGAAGAGCGGGCCCCAGGCCATGAGGCCGAACGGGAAGACGCTGAACCCGGCGGCGGCCGTGCCGGCGAGCACGGCCGCCACGGGGGAGGGGCCCACCAGGCACCGGACCAGGAAGATGCACGAGGCGGGCCACACCAGCCCGCCCACCGCGAGCAGGGTCAGGTTGTGGGCCACGAGCACGCTGTCGCCGGTCAGGGGAACCGCCAGGGACGCCAGCTGGTGCCACGCCGCCGGGTAGAGGGCGAGGGTGCTCTCCGGGCTCACCATCCGGTTCAGGGTCAGCGTCGAACCGCTGCCGGTCTCCACGACGTAGCGGATGGCGTTGAGGTGGAAGATGTTGTCCCAGCGCTGGGACATCGCCTCCGGCTGGCCGATCACGGAGGCCATCCGGCGCACCAGCAGCACCGCCCCGATCGCCAGCCCGGCGGCCGCGCCCACCGGGAACAACCAGCGCCGTCCGTCGCCGAAGCGCGCCTCCGGGTCCGCCGGGTCCGCGGCGGCGGCGGAGGAGCCGGGTCCGTGGCCGCCCCGGGGGACGAGCCGGCCGACCAGCCACGCCAGCGCCGCCAGCACCACGGCGGCGACGACCTGGGTCAGCGCGCCGTACGGCACGCCCACCAGGTCCAGGACCACGCCCGTGAGGCCGACGACGGCGACGCTGAAGACCGGGGCGCTCAGCAGGATCCGCCCCCCGCGCTGCCCGAAGGCCCACAGCAGGGCCAGCCCGGGCAGCCACAGGAACGCCAGCAGCACCAGGAACGCCGGCAGGTAGGGTCCCCAATCCGTCAGCACGTCGGTCCTGCGGGGCTCGGCCTGGCAGCGGGCACGGTCTTGTCCTCACGACGGGGGGAAGGGGTCGGGACGATCATACCGGCCGGTCACGACCCCGCCCCCGACCTGACGGGCGGGTCCGGCGCGCTGTGCGAGAATGTCCGGGTGAGTCGTTCGTGGATCGTCATGCCCGTGTACAACGAGGCAGCCGTCGTGGGAGAGGTGCTGGAGGAGCTCCGGAAGACCTTCCCGCACGTCGTCTGCGTCGACGACGGATCCTCCGACGACTCCGCCCGGATCTGCGCCGAGGCCGGCGCCGTCGTCGTCCAGCACCCGATCAACCTCGGCCAGGGCGCGGCGCTGCAGACCGGTTTCGAGTACGCCCTGCAGGACCCCGGGATGGACTGCGTGGTGACGTTCGACTCCGACGGCCAGCACCGCGTGGTGGACGCGTGGGACATGGTCGGGAGGATCCGCTCGGGCGAGGCCGAGGTGGTGCTCGGCTCCCGCTTCCTGGACCGGCGCACCCGGATCTCCCCGCTGAAGCGGGTGGTGCTCCGCACCGCCGCGTTCTTCTCCAAGCTGTCCACCGGCATGGACCTCTCGGACGCCCACAACGGTCTCCGCGCCATCGACCGGGACACCCTCTCCCGGATCCGGCTGACCCAGAACCGGATGGCGCACGCCTCGGAGATCGTCAACCAGCTCGCCGACATCAAGCCCCGCTGGGTCGAGCACCCGGTCGAGATCATCTACACGGACTACTCGAAGTCCAAGGGGCAGTCGCTGCTCAACGGTGTGAACATCCTCGCCGAGCTGTTCGTCAAGTAACCCGCACCGCACCGCCACCAGCCCGCACCGACGAAGGGAAGAGCCGTTCCATGATCTACGCCGTCCAGATCCTGCTGGTCCTGGCCGTGGGCTACGGCGCGCTCGCCCTGATCCGCGGCGGGGCCAACGCCAAGCACCAGGCGATCCGGCGGGTGGTGGGTTTGGCCTTCTTCGTCTTCGCGGCCCTGTCCATCTTCTTCCCCGACCTGCTCACGGGCGTCGCCCACGTCTTCGGGATCGGGCGCGGCACGGACCTCGTCCTGTACGGCTTCGTGGTGATCTTCATGATCACCCAGGCCACCTCCGCGCTGCGCAACCGGCAGCAGGAGGTCAACGTGACCCGGCTGGCCCGGCACATCGCCGTCGCGGAGGCGGAGCAGCCGTGGGCCCCGGCCCCGGCCCACGCCGAACGGGTCTCGGTGCGCGAGTTCGCCCCCACGTCCCCGGCGGAGCGTCCCTCGGCCTGACGCCCGTCCCGCGCGGCTCAGACCTCCCGGAGCACCCGGGACAGCAGGTCCGGGCGGTCCGTCATGACGCCGTCCACGCCCCACGAGAGCAGCCGGCGCATGTCGTCCTCCAGGTCGACGGTCCACACGTCGACCCGCAGACCCGCCTCCTGGGCGCGCCGCACGAGGCCGGGGGTGAGGACGCGCAGGCCCAGCAGGGAGTCCGGAGGCTGCAGTCCCTCGAACGGGAGGACGTGGCGGTCGTGCCGGCCCAGCAGGCACAGCAGCCGGAAGGCCGCGAACTCCGTGACGGCGGCCGCCGTGGGCACCGCCCCGCCGGAGACGCGGCGGAACCGCCGGATCGAGGCCGTGCGGTTCGTCGCGACGAGCGTGCGCTCCTGGGCGCCCGCCGTGCGGATGGTCCGCCAGACGACGTCCTCCGCGCCGGGGCGGTTGCCCTTGAGCTCGATCGCCACCCGGTGCTCGGGGAACTCCTCGTAGACCTCCGCGAGCGTGGGCACGTGCACGCCGCGCCCCCGCCACGGGAAGGAGCCGCCGTCGCGGGTGTACGCGTGCCCGGCGTCCAGGCGCCGCAGCTGCGCGGCAGACAGCCGCGCGACGGCGCCGGTCCCGTCCGTCGTGCGGTCCACCGTGAGGTCGTGCATCAGCACCGCCGTGCCGTCGGCGGAGGCCTGAACGTCGAGCTCGAGCACGACGTCGCCGAGGGCCGCGGCCGCCCGGAACGCCTCGAGGGTGTTCTCCGGGGCGACCTCGGCGCCGCCCCGGTGGGCGAAGGCGGCGGGCCAGTCCCGGGGCACCGGAGCCCGCGGACCCGGTACCGGCGCCGCCAGGTGCCGGCCGAGGGTCGCGTCGACCGGGCCCGTGAGCAGGTTCCCGGCGAAGGGGACGGCCGCGCGCAGCAGCGCCCGGGCCCGGGCGGCGGCATCGGGGCGGGGGCCTGACTGCTCGGTGGTCACGTGGGTCACGGCGGTCCTTGCGGTCGACGGGGGCCTCCGCAGCACGGGCGGCGCCCGGGGCGGGCCTCCGGTGCGGGGCGTGCTCGCCCGCCCACCCTACGGCTCGGGGCCCGGCCGCGCACACCCGGAGAACGAAACAGGGTCCATGCGAGTGCATCCTGTGACCGTTCATGTGTTTCCGGACGGGAACAACGTCGCACGTCAGCGACGGCTGTCCACAGGCGGGCGGTCGGGGGTTGTGGGGACGACGGCGGATCGGCCTATGTTCCTGTGCATGCGCTCCGGGGGGAGCGCAGGCCGGTGCGGGTCCCGCACCGGGCGAGGCGCAGGGGGACGGATGACGGCACTGCTCTCCGAGGACGCACTCGGACTGGTCGAGGCCGAGGTGCGGGAGCTGATCCGGCGCCGGGGCCTGGACCCGGTGCTGGAGCTGGAGCGGACCCGGGAGCTGGTCGACGCCGCGGTGCGCGACTACGACCAGCGCTCGGCGCGCGGGGTGCTGCCGGCCCTGGCGGACCTGGACGCCGCCCGTCGGGTGCTGCTGGACCTGGTCGCCGGGTTCGGCCCGCTGCAGCCCCTGCTCGACGACCCGCGGGTCGAGGAGATCTGGATCAACGGTCCGGCGGAGGTCTACGCCGCCCGCGGCGGGGAGTCGGAGCTGACGAGCCTGGTGCTGACCGAGGCGCAGATCCGCAACCTGGTGGAGCGCATGCTCAAGTCCTCGGGGCGCCGGCTCGACCTGTCCTCCCCGTTCGTGGACGCCGCGCTGCCGGACGGTTCCCGGCTGCACGTGGTGATCCCGGACGTGACGCGCCGCCACTGGGCCGTGAACATCCGCAAGTTCGTGGCCCGGGCCCGGCGGCTGGACGACCTCGTGGAGCTCGGTTCGCTGCCGCCGCGCGCGGCGCGGTTCCTCGACGCGGCCGTGTCCAGCGGGCTGAACATCCTCGTCTCCGGCGCCACGCAGGCCGGCAAGACCACTCTGCTCAACTGCCTGTGCGCCTCGATCGGTCCGCGGGAGCGGGTGGTGACGGTCGAGGAGATCTTCGAGCTGCAGGTCCCGCTGCGCGACGTCGTGGGGATGCAGTGCCGCCAGCCCAACCTCGAGGGCACGGGCGAGATCCCCCTGCGCCGGCTCGTGAAGGAGGCGCTGCGAATGCGCCCCGACCGGCTCGTGGTCGGGGAGGTCCGGGAGGCGGAGAGCCTGGACATGCTCATCGCGCTGAACAGTGGGTTGCCCGGGATGTGCAGCCTGCACGCCAACTCCGCCCGGGACGCCGTGACCAAGATCTGCACCCTGCCCCTGCTGGCGGGGGAGAACATCAGCACGGGCTTCGTCGTGCCCACGGTCGCCTCGTGCTTCGACCTCGTGGTGCACTGCCACCGGGACCGGCACGGTCGGCGCCGGGTGAGCGAGATCCTCGCGATCGGCAACCGGGTCGAGAACGGTGTGATCGAGACGTACCCGGTCTTCGCCGAGGCGGACGGCGACCTGCGAGCCGTGGCCGCCGAGGCGCCGGCGGCGTGGAAGTTCGAGCGGGCGGGGCACCGAGTGAGCGATCTGCTCGCGGACGACGGCACGGCCGGGGCGGCGCGGTGAGCGCGGCGCTGGGCGTCCTGCTGGGAGCGGGCGTCCTCCTGGTCTGGTGGTCCTGCTGGGCGGAGGAGGCCCCGCGCCCGGCCGGCGCGCGCCGGCCCGGCCGGCTGCGCGAGCTGCTGCTGCGCGCGGACCTGCCCCGGGTCGGCCCGGCGGGGCTGCTCGCCGCGTGCGCCGCCGCAGGGACGCTGAGCGGACTGCTCGTGGCCGCGGCCACCGGCGCGGGGACCCTCGGCCTGTGCGCCGCCGTCCTGGGCGCCTGGGCCCCGCTGGCGGTCGTCCAGCACCGCGCCCGCCGCAGGGCGGCCGCCCTGCGCGAGGTGTGGCCGGACGTCGTCGACCACCTGCGCTCGGCGATCCGGGCGGGGATGTCCCTGCCCGAGGCGCTGATCCAGCTCCAGTACCGCGGCCCCGAGCCGGTGCGCCCCGCCTTCGCCCGGTTCGCCGCGGACTACCGCGCCTCGGGGCAGCTGCAGGGTGCGCTCACCCTGCTCAAGGACCGGCTGGCCGACCCCGTGGCCGACAACATCGTCGAGGCCCTGCGCGTGACCCGGGAGGTCGGCGGGACCGACCTCGGCCGGCTGCTCGGAACGCTGTCGGAGTTCCTGCGGGAGAACGCCCGCACCCGCGGCGAGCTCGAGGCCCGCCAGTCCTGGACGGTCAACGCCGCTCGTCTGGCGGTGGCCGCCCCCTGGATCGTCCTGGCCCTGATGGCCACCCAGCCCGCCGCGATCCGGGCCTACGACACCCCGGCCGGCGCGATCGTGCTGATCGGCGGGCTGGTCGTCTCGGTGACCGCCTACCGCCTCATGCTGCGGATCGGTGCGCTGCCAGAGCCCGAACGGGTGCTGCGATGAGTGTCTCCCCCGCGCTGCTGGTGCTCCTCGGCCTGGTGCACGCCGCCGGGCTCTGGCTGGTGCTCACCGGCGCCCGGGTCACCGGCGGCCCCTCCTTCGCGACCCGGATCTCGCCGCAGCTGCGCTCGGTGGAGGTCGAGTCGGCACTGCTCGCCCCTCCCGGGCACCGCGCGGCGCGCGCGCCCGGACGCGCCGCGGCGGGGCGCGATCCGCTCGTGCGCGGGCTGGCCCGGCGCCTGGTCCGGAACGCCGCTCCGTCCGAGGCGCTGGAGCGACGGCTGGCCCGGGCGGGGACCAGCACCACGGTGGCGGACTTCCGCGCCGAGCAGCTGCTCTTCGCGTCGGGGGGCCTCCTGCTCGGCGTCCTGCTCGGCGTGGCCGCGGCGGCCCGCTGGGGCACGGGTCCCGGCGGGGTGCTGCTGGCCGTGGGCGCGGCGACGGCCGCCGGGCACCTGCTGCGCGGGCACCTGCTGAGCCGGCGGATCCGGATCCGCGAGGCCCGCATGCTGGCCGAGTTCCCTGCGGTGGCGGAGCTGATGGCGCTGTCGGTCGGGGCCGGGGAGAGCGCGGTGGGTTCGCTCGAGCGGGTGTGCCGGGTCGCCGAGGGCGAGCTCACCGCCGAGTTCCGGGCGGTCCTGGCCCAGACCCGGTCCGGCGCCGGACTCGTGCACGCGCTCCAGGACTTCTCCGCCCGCACCCCGGTGGCACCGATCGGCCGGTTCGTGGACGGCATCGTCGTGGCCATCGAGCGCGGCACGCCCCTCGCGGACGTGCTGCGGGCCCAGGCCCAGGACGTGCGGGACCACGACAAGCGCGAGCTGATGGAGGCGGCCGGGCGCAAGGAGATCGCCATGATGGTGCCCCTGGTGTTCTTCGTCCTGCCGCTGACGGTCGTGTTCGCCGTGTACCCCGGGCTCGCCGTGCTCGAGCTCGGCTTCTGACCGCCCATCCGGGCGGCCGGGGACCGGCCGCCCTCCAGGAAAGGACACACCCATGACCCACCTCCACCGGCTCGCCGCCCTGCTCGGCGTCGTCCCCCTCGTCCTGTCCGCCCTGCGCGGCCGGCTCGCCGCCGACGATCCCGACCGCGGCGACGTCCCCGGCTGGGTGATGCTGACCCTGATGTCCGCGGTCCTCGTGGCGGGTCTGCTGCTGGTCGCGCAGCCGGCCCTGGAGGGGTTGTTCCAGGACGCGATGGCCCGCGTGAGCCAGAACTGAGGATGGTCGGGAACCGTCGCCGGCCGAGTGCGGGGCCGCCTGAGCCGGACCGGGGCAGCGCCGTGGTCGAGTACGTCATGGTGGCCGGACTCGTGGCGATGATCTTCGCGGCCACGCTGCAGCTCGCCCTGGCCCTGCACGTGCGCAACACGCTGATCGACGCCGCCGCGGCCGGCGCCCGGTACGGGACCCTCGCCGACCGCTCGCCCGGGGACGGGGTCGAGCGGACCCGCCGGATCGTCTCCGGCGCCCTGGGACCCCGGTACGCCCAGGACGTGGTCGCCGCGCCCGTCACGGTGGGCGGGCTGCGGACCCTGGAGATCACCGTGGTGGCGCCGCTGCCCGTGGTGGCCCTGTTCGGTCCGCCCGAGTCCCTGGAGGTGCGCGGCCATGCCGTCCTCGGCGACTGAGGCGCCCGGAGCGGCCGGGGCGGCCGGAGCGCGCGCCGACCGCGACGAGGGCAGCGCGGTCGTGGAGTTCGTCGCGCTGGGTACCCTGCTGCTCGTTCCGGTGGTCTACTTCGTGCTCGCGGTGGCCCAGGTCCAGTCCGGGGCCTTCGCGGTCGTGGCCGCCGCGCAGCAGGCCTCCCAGCTGCTGGCCCGCGCCGAGGCCGGGGAGCTGTCCGAGTCCGGCCTCGACGCCGCGGCACAGCTGGCCGCCGCGGACCAGGGCTTCGCCCCCGACCGGCTGTCGATCCGGCTCGAGTGCTCGGACGGGGCCTGCGCGGCGCCCGGCGCGGTGGCCACCGTGCACGCCTCCCTGGACGTCCCGCTGCCGCTGGTGCCCGGGTCCACCGGCCTGGACGTCGCCGTGCTGACGTCCTCGGCCACGGTCGTGATCGGGCGCTACGGATGAGCGGGCGGGCCGCCCGTCCGGACGCGCGGGACCGGGACCGACGCCGGTACGGGAACGGGGGCCGGGGCGGGGACGGCGGCCGGAACCGGTGCCGCGAGAGGTGCGTGGAGCCGGGTGGCGCCCCGGAGCGGGACGGGCACGGTGACGACGGCCAGGTCACGATCCTCGTCATCGGCTTCGCGGTCGTGCTGCTCCTGCTGACGATCGTGGTCATGGCCGTCACCGCGGTCTACGTGGGGGAGCGCAAGCTCCAGGTGCTGGCGGACAACGCCGCGCTCGCCGCGGCCGACACGTTCGTGGCGCTGGACCCGGGGGAGGGCGGCGCCCCGCCGGCCACGGTCCTGGACGACGCCGCCGTGGCGGGCGCCGCGGCCGCCTACCTCGACACGGTCCGCGCCTGGACCGGCACTCCGGGCCTGGCCGTGGCCGCGCCCACGGGGAGCCCGGACGGGCGGACCGCGGAGGTGACGCTGTCCGCCGTCGTGCACCCGCCGGTGATCAACCTGCTGGTGCCCGACGGCATCCCGATCTCCGCCACGAGCGACGCCCGCGCACAACTGGGCCGCTGAACGATCTTCGGGGCGGTCCTCAGAGGTCGAGCAGCCGTTCGACCCGGCGGCGGACCATGCCGCGGACCGGCCAGCCGTAGATCCGTGCGCTGCGCGCCAGGGCCCTGGTCCGCAAGGGTGCCTTCCGCAGGTCCTTCGCCTTCCAGGTGGGATCAGCGAAGGCGCGGGCCACGTGCTGGGCACGAGCCGCGCCGGGTGAGGTGTCCGCCGCGAGCGTGACGGCCTGCCGCCACAGCAGCCGTGCGGCGCTCTGCCGCTCGGGCCGGCTCATGTGGCGCAGCAGGGACGCTCCGGTCGTGCCGTCGGCCTCGGCCACGGCGGCGCGCAGCAGGTCCTCGCTGCTGTCCTCGGCGGCGAGGATCGCCCGGGCCAGCTCCTCCTCGAGCGGCCGGGCCTCGTCTGGGTCCACCGACTCCAGCAGGTAGTCGCAGAGGGCGCTCGCCCCGTCGAGGCGACCCCACAGCCAATCGGCGCAGCGTCCCTCGTCGCTGGCGAAGGCACCGAAGTGGGCCCACCGCTGCCCGTACAGCTTGCGCTCCAGCCAGTCGTCCTTCCCGGTGACCTCGCCGACGGACAGGATGGGGCGGGCCGCCGGGGTGATCTGCCGGTAGCGGAACGTGGGTTCGTCCGCCTCGGAGTTGGTGCTCCACGCGAGGACGGCGCTGGCCACCTCGACGGCCAGCGTGAAGTCGATGAGGGAGGCCGCGTCGACGTCCTTGAGCATGGGCAGGCGGGCGATGGCCTGCGCGGCGGCATGGACGGCCCCTCTGATGTCGGCGTCCATGGCGGGGGTGTAGAAGTCGTTCAACCGGTGCGCCCGTGCCGTGGCGGTCGTCTGGACGTCCGATCGCAGGTGCGCCTCCAGCTGTTCCTCGAGCCGGGCGATGCGCCGCTGTGCCCGGTCGACCTCGCCGAAGGCGTGCTGCATCGCGCCCCCGAGGTCGCCCCTGTCCCGGGAGTAGGCCACCAGCGCCCGTCCCCACCAGCGCAGCAGGCGTTCCGCGGTCGCCAGTCCCCAACGCCACTGGTCCTCCGTGTGAGCGAGCCGGGTCGGGACCGGATGCAGGTCGTCCGGGTGGAGCTCGGTGGGCTCGGGCAGGGCGAAGCGAACGCCGGAGTCGAAGGAGCCGAGCCAGTGTTCCACGGCCTCGGCCCGGGAGAAGCGGTACGTCCTGAACCATTGGTCCGCGGCCAGCACGGCCTGTGACGTCTCGATGTAGGCGGCGGGGTCGGGAGAGCGCAGGAGCCGGACGACGGCGTCGTGCGGAGCCGAGACCGTGTAGCCCATGCGCCGGAACGCGTCGCGCAGGCCCTCGTAGTCCAGACGCTGGTCGGGTTCACGTATCGCGCTCGCGACCCGGCCCAGGATCTGGGCGGCGGAGGGGCGGTCCTCCAGCGCCTTGGCGGGGCCGGAGACCCCCGGCGAGGGTGTGACGTACAGCAGCACCCGGTCGAACGGCGCCCCGACCGGCCGCTGCCGGAGGACGTCCATGAGCGGGCCGAACGGGGCGTTGTCGAGGACCCCGCCGTCGATGAGGAATGGCGTCCTCTCCGCCCCGGACGGCGAGATCAGGCAGCGGTGCAGCTCCTCCGTCTCGCCCACGGGCTCGAACGCCACCGGGAACGAGGCCGAGGCGCGGGACGCCAGGGCCAGGCACTCCCGCCGGGTGGCGAAGTCGTCTTTGACACGGCGTTCGTCGTCCGTGCGGCGTTCGAACCGGAAGACGCGACGACTGTCCACCATGGCCCCGTGTGCCTCGCCCTCGAGGTGGATCGGCACCGCCGGGGCGTCGAGTGCCGTCGCCGTCACGAGGAGCGTGCAGTCCTGGGGCTCCGTCAGGGCACCGTCTCCGGCCAGTCGGTCGATCAGGTTCTCGAGCTGGTCGTGGAAGAACGTCCCGTCGAGCATGGAGTTCATGGGCTGGGTGCCCCTGCCCGGGCGCTTCGGCGGCTCGCGCAGGAGCTGCCCCGGCCGCAGGGCCGCGAGATCGGACCAGGTGGTCCTCATGTCCGGGAGATCCTTGCCTCCGGCGATGGCCGCGGCGATCAAGGTGCCGTTGACTCCTCCCGCGCTGGTGCCAGCAACGGTGTCGACAACGGCAGTGCGGTCTGCGGCGGCTAGGACGTCCCGCCAGGCCTTCTGCACGGCCGCCTCGGCCGGACGTTCGGGTGGAGATGCGGCGGCAGACGCCAGCCGCAGCCGGTTGAGTTCGTGCGTCACCCCGCCCATCCAGACGGCCAGGCTCACCCCGCCGTTGAGGACCAGGGCGAAGCGGGTCTCCCGCTGTGCGTTCATCGTCGTGTCTCTCTGCTCGTGCGACCGCGGACGGCGGACGCCGGGATGCGTGCTGTCCGGTCAGCTTCCGCTCAGCACCCTGGCCAAGACATCAGGCCGGTCCGTCATGATGCCGTCGACGCCCCAGTCCAACAGCCGGCGCATGTCAGACTCGGCGTTGATCGTCCACACGTCGATCCTGAGCCCCGCCTCGTGGGCGCGTCGGACGAGGGAGGGGTGACCACCCGGATGCCTTTGTAGACCTCCGGCGGCTGGAGCGCCTGGAACGGCGGGTCGTAGGCGCGGTGGAGGTGCAGGAAGCTGAGCAGCCAGAACAGGGCGAACTCGTTCACTGAGGCCGCCGTCGGAACCACCCCGCCGGAGGCCCGTCGGAAGCGCCGGAGCGGGAGCGTGCGGTTCGTGGCCACGAGCGTGCGCGCCTGGGCGCCGGCGGCGTCGACGGTCCGCCACAGGGCCTCCGCCGAGCCGGGCCGTTCGTCCTTGAGCTCAATGACGACGGGCCGGTCGGGGTGCTGCTGGTAGACCGCCTCGAGCGTGGGGACGCGCACGCCGCGCCCTCGCCAGGGGTGTTCGGCCACGTTGTCCGAGGGGAATCGGTATCCGGCGTCCAGTCGCTGCAGGTCGGCGCGGCCCTTGTGGGCCACTGTCCCGGTGCCGTCGGTCGTCCGCTCCACTGTGGCGTCGTGGATCACGACGATCTCGCCGTCGGCGCACATCCGCGCGTCCAGTTCCAGGGTGACGTCCCCGAGGGCCACTGCTTCCCGGAAGCCCTCGAGGGTGTTCTCCGGCACCAGCGCGGCACCGCCCCGGTGGGCGATGTCGACCGGCCAGCCCGTCGGCGTTCGCGTCTTGAGCTGCCCGGACCCTTTCGCCCTGCGCAGCGTCAGCACCGTTCCGGCCACGCCCGCGAGCAGGCCCACGGCGAAGGGGACAGCGCCCAGCCGGAACTCCCAGAGATTGTCGGCGACGACGGCGCCGGGCCCGTCCTGCCTGATGAGAGCGTTGCTCATGGAGATTCCTCCCGCTCGGGACAGCACTCGTGCTCCGGGCGCTGCAGCGCCGCGGGCACCTGCATACGAGCAGAATGCGGGCGCCGCGTTACTGCGGCGTTACAGGGCGTCCGTGTGACGCAGGACAAGCCGGGCGCTCGGGGCGCCGACGGCCGTGCCTCAGTAGCCGTCCGGGAGGACCGCGGAGCGGTCGAAGTCCTCCGTGACGCTCACCTCGCCGTCCTCGCCGATCAGGGTGATGCCCTGTTCCGAGCCGCGGCGGCCGCCGCCGGTGATGTCGGCGCCCATGTCGGCCACGACGTTCACGAGGGTCACCCCGGGGCCCACCCGGACGCCGTCCAGCAGCACCGAGCCGCGCACGGTGGCGCCCTTCTCGACGACGACGCCGGGCCCGAGCACCGAGTGCTCCACCGCACCGCGCACGATCGCGCCCGCGGCGACCATCGAGGCGCGCAGGTGCGCGCTGTCGGCGATCCGGGCGGGCACCCGCTGCGGCTGGGCCGAGAGGATCGGCCAGTCGGGGTCGTCCAGGGTCACGCCGCCGCCGTCGAGCATCTGCAGGTGCGCGGTCCAGTAGGACTGCAGGGTGCCCAGGTCCATCCAGTAGCCGTCCAGGCGGTGCTCCACCACCGTGCGGTGGGCCACGAACCACGGGACCAGGTCGTGGCCGTAGTCCTCGAGCCCGCCCTCCTGCTCGTGCAGGAGGTCCAGGGCCGCCAGCAGCTTCTGCGCGTCGTAGAGGAACATCTCGCCCGCGACCAGCCGCCCCCGGGGCTCGTCCGGCTTGTAGTCGAAGCCGGTGACACGGCCGTCGTCGTCGACCTGCACCACCCCGTAGCGGGACGGGTCATCGTCGACGAGCGTGGTGACCACGGTCAGGTCGGCCTCCCGGGCGAGGTGGGTGTCGATCACGTCGAGGAAGTTCAGGGTGTAGAGGTGGTCGGCGCTGAGCACGAGGACCAGGTCCGGGGCGAAGTCGCGGATCAGGTCCTTCTGCCGGTAGAGGGAGTCCGCGTTGCCCTCGGCGAAGCCCTCGCCCTCGGTGCCCTGGTACGGGGGCAGGACCTGCAGGCCGCCGTGGGTGCGGTCGAGGTCCCAGGGGCGTCCGTTGGCCAGGTGGACGTTGAGGCCGTGCGGGAGGAACTGCTCCACGACCCACACGTCAGAGAGGTGGGAGTGCACGAGGTTGGACAGGGCCACGTCGATGAGCCGGTAGGTGCCCGCCACGGGCAGGGCGGGCTTGACCTTCTTCTCGGTCAGGGCGCCGAGGCGGGAGCCCTTCCCGCCGGCGAGGACCAGGGCCAGGGTCCGAGGGATGCGCATCGTGCTTCCTTCCTCTCGGCACCATCCTGCCAGAGCGGGGGCGGGCGGGACCGGGGTGATTTGCCCCCATGGGATAATCTTGGCTTCCATGGCCTCCCTTGACTTCCCGGCAGAGATCTCCGCCCTCCGTTCCACGTTCGCGTCCATCGAGGCCGTGAGCGACGTCGACGCCATCAAGCGGGACATCGCCGAGCTCTCGCAGCAGGCGACGGCCCCGGACCTCTGGGACGACCCCTCCGCGGCGCAGAAGATCACCTCCAAGCTCTCCCACAAGCAGTCCGACCTCGAGCGTCTCGAGAAGCTGGGCGGTCGCATCGACGACATCGAGGTCATGGTGCAGCTGGCCGCCGAGGAGGACGACGCCGAGACCCTCGAGCTCGCCGTGGAGGAGCTCGCCGCGGTCAAGAAGGCCCTCTCCCGGCTGGAGGTGCAGACGCTGCTCTCGGGCGAGTACGACGAGCGCGAGGCCGTGGTGACCATCCGCTCGGGCGCCGGTGGCGTGGACGCCGCCGACTTCGCCGAGATGCTCATGCGCATGTACCTGCGCTGGGCCGAGCGCCACGGCTACCCGACCACCGTGCTGGACACCTCCTACGCGGAGGAGGCCGGGCTGAAGTCCGCGACCTTCGAGGTCAAGGCGCCCTACGCCTTCGGCACCCTGTCCGTCGAGGCCGGCACCCACCGGCTCGTGCGCATCTCCCCGTTCGACAACCAGGGGCGGCGCCAGACCTCGTTCGCGGCGGTGGAGGTCATCCCGCTCATCGAGCAGGACGACTCGGTCGAGATCCCCGAGGCCGAGATCAAGGTGGACGTCTTCCGCTCCTCGGGCCCCGGCGGGCAGTCCGTGAACACCACGGACTCCGCGGTGCGGATGACCCACATCCCCACCGGCATCGTCGTGTCCATGCAGAACGAGAAGTCCCAGATCCAGAACCGCGCGGCCGCGCTGCGCGTGCTCCAGTCGCGGCTCCTGCTCCAGCGCCAGGAGGAGGAGAGCGCCAAGAAGAAGGAACTGGCCGGGGACGTCAAGGCGTCCTGGGGCGACCAGATGCGCTCCTACGTCCTGAACCCGTACCAGATGGTCAAGGACCTGCGGACCAACCACGAGGAGGGCAACCCCTCCGCGATCTTCGACGGCGCGATCGACGGCTTCGTCGACGCCGGGATCCGCTGGCGCGCCGACCAGCGACACGCACCGGCCGACGCCTGAGCCCCTCGCCGCCGCACCGCCCGCCGGCCCGAGCGGCGCGGCGGAGCGTCCGCCGGACCGCCCGTCACGCCCGGTTCAGCGGCGCAGGAAGCGCGCCACCGTCCGCCCCGGCAGGGTGCGGGCCTCCGGCTCGGCGACGCGGGCGTCGGGCACGACGGCCGCCGGGTACAGCTCCTCCGCCTCCCGCAGCTTGGTGCGGTGCAGCCGCGCGGCCGTGGCCGGGAAGTCCGGCGACCGGCCCGGTGGGGCCGCTGCCGTGCTGCCGGTCGGGGTGATCGACCAGCCCGTCCCGGCCTCGAGCAGCGACTGGTGCTTGACGCGGTAGTAGTCCGGGCTGACCTCGAGCGCTGCGCCCTCCGCGCCGCACGCAGCTGCGAGCAGGTGGAAGTGGAACCGCGAGGTGAGCCACGTCTGGCCGGGGCGGGCCGGGAAGCCCTCCTGCCAGAGCTGGGTGAAGGGGACGAAGTTCTCCTCCGGGACGAGGTCGGCGAGCCGGTCGAAGGCCGCACGGTCCGCGCCGGGGATCGCCTCGAGGTAGCGCACGGTCCGACCGGCCAGCGCCGGGCCGGTCAGCGCGGCTCGCACGGCGGCGACGGCGTCCTCGAGGACCCCGGGCTCGGACATGTCGCTCTGCAGGCACACCCACACGTCGCCGTCAGCCGCGCCCTGGACCGGCGCGCCGGTGTGGCCCGCCAGGCCGGGCAGACCGAGGAAGGCGTCGTCGGGGGCGCGCTCGGCCCGGGCGAGCTGGGCGCTGGGCGCGTCGCGGACCGTGGCGTGGTCGAAGACGCCGAGCGCGGCGCGCAGGCCCTCGGTGTCGGCGGAGGGCGCCAGACCCAGGCCGGTGGCCACGAGCCGCGCGCCGGAGACCTCGCGCAACCGCAGCGCCGCGCGCAGCAGACGCGCGTGGTGCGGCCAGATCGAGTTCAGGTACCCGCCCCCGAGGAAGTGCACCGAGCCGGCCCGGCGGGCGCCGAGCAGTCCGAGGTCGTAGCGCGGAGAGCCCAGCTGGGTCACCACCCGGTCCACGTGGGCGTCCGCCGCGGCCGGATCCATCCCCGCCGTCTCGACGGCGAGCCGCCACAGGGTGTCGGTGGTCCGCAGCCCCGGGTGCAGCCCGTCGAACAGGTGGGACGCCAGCCCGGGGTTCGGGCAGTCGAGCCACACCTCGGCGCCGGGCCGGGCCCGGGCGAGGAAGCGCAACCACGAGGCGGCGATGAACTCGTCGCCGTAGTTCGGGTGACCGCTCGTGCCGACGAGGTACAGGACGTCCGCGGCGGGTGGGCGCTCGGTGGGAACTGGCTCCAGCATCCGCCCAGCTTAGCGGGTGCGGGCGCGCTCACCTGGGGAGACGGTCCGGCACCGGGCTGCTCCGGACCGGCCGCCGGTCGTCGGCGCCGCGCGGGCGCCGTGGCGTAGGATGGAGGATCTGCCGTGTGCCCCGGTGCGCGGCGGAGCCCCGTCCGCACCGACTCCCGGGAGGAGGCCCATGGCCAAGAAGGACACCGGTCGCCAGGTCGTCGCCAACAACAAGAAGGCCCGGCACGACTACCACATCCTCGACACCTACGAGGCCGGCCTCGCCCTCATGGGCACCGAGGTGAAGTCCCTGCGGATGGGCCGCGCCTCGCTCGTGGACGGGTTCTGCCAGTTCACCGACGGCGAGCTGTGGCTCGAGGGCGTCCACATCCCGGAGTACCTGCAGGGCTCGTGGACCAACCACTCCGCCCGCCGCCGCCGGAAGCTGCTCCTGCACCGCAGCGAGATGGACAAGATCCAGCAGAAGACCCGCGAGTCCGGCTTCACGATCGTGCCGCTGTCCCTGTACTTCGTGGACGGGAAGCGGGCCAAGGTGGAGATCGCCGTGGCCAAGGGCAAGCGGGAGTACGACAAGCGCCAGACGCTGCGCGAGCAGCAGGACAACCGCGAGGCGCAGCGGGCCATGCGCTACAAGAACCTCGGCTGAGCAAGCCGTCGGGATGCTTGCGGGCGGCAGTACCACGCGGTAGACTGGCACATCCCGTCACGGCGGGGTGCTTGAGAACAGAATACGGGGATGATCGGTTTCGACGATGTGAGTTGAGACAGGGGAAGCGGGTCGAGGACGCAGAGTTATCTCGTAAACGCTCTCTGTAAAACAATAGTTGCCGAATCTAAGAGCAACGCCACCAACGCTGACTTCGCGCTCGCCGCGTAACCAGCTACAAAGGTGACTGTCAGTCCGAGTTCGCCTTCGCCTCGGGATCTGGCATCAACTAGAAGGCCACTGCTCCAGACGGGTGTCGCGGACGTCTGGGGAACATCAACTCGTGACTGAGTCCGTCGGCCACGTGTCTGCACGAGGGCCGGGACTGAGAAAACGCCCAGCAGACTGCACCCGGAGAAGCCCTGACAATGCTGCATCGGACGGGGGTTCAATTCCCCCCATCTCCACGAGATCCCCGACCGGGGAGCGCCGCGAGGCGCTCCCCGGTTTTTTCGTGCCCGGATGCCTGCGGGCCCGGTGTCCGAGCGCCTCCGGCGGACGGGTACCGCCCCCGGCCCGCCCCCGGCCGCGCCCGACGGGGAAGAGGCACGCCCGGGCGGGCCGTGTGACAAGCTGGTGCCGTACCGCAGACGACCGAAAGGGCATCGCCATGAGCCACCACGACAACACGCCAGACCAGAGCGGCACCGGTGCCGGCGGGTCGTCGAGCTTCGGCCGCCGGGACGTTCCCGAGTACGGCCAGCGCGTCGAGGGAGCGCCCTCGGGCCCCTCCTACGAGCCGCAGGGCTCCGAACAGGGCGGCGCCGGCGACCCGTACTCCACCCCGCAGTACGGCCAGGCGCAACAGGGCTACCAGAGCCAGTACGGCCAGGGTCAGTACGGCCAGAATCAGTACGACCAGAATCAGTACGGCCAGGGCCAGTACGGCTCCGGGCAGTACCAGCAGGGTCAGTACGGCCAGGGCGGCGACGACCGGGGCTACCGGGGGCAGGACTCCTCCGGGCAGGGCCAGTACGGGCAGGGTCAGTACGGCCAGGGTCAGTACGGCCAGGACGAGTACGGCCAGGGCCAGTACGGCCAGAGCCAGTACGGCGGCCAGGGCTACGCGGGGCAGGACTCCTACGGCCAGGGCCAGTACGGCGGCCAGGGCTACCAGGGGCAGCCTGGCCACCAGGGGCAGTACGACATGAACCAGTACGGCACGGGCTCGCGTCCCGCGGGCACGGGTCTGGGCATCGCCTCCCTGGTGCTGGGCATCGTGGCGCTGCTGACGTGCTGGTTCGTGCTCGGCATCGTCCCGGGCATTGTCGGTCTGGTGCTGGGCATCGTGGCCCTGCGCAAGCTCGGCCGGACGCCGGGCGCGTCCAAGGCCCTGCCGATCATCGGCATCGTGCTCAGCGTCCTGGCGATCCTGGCGAGCATCCTCTTCCTCGTGCTCTTCGGGGCGCTGATCGGGGAGTTCGGGCCCGCCATGGAGGCCTGCTCGCAGTACTCCACGGACCAGGCGGCGCTCCAGGAGTGCATCGAGCGGGAGATGGGGCTGACCACCGGCCAGGGCCTGTGACCGCCGCTCGGCACTGACGACGACGGGGGCCCGCACCGGCAGGTG
>NZ_JBHVDI010000061.1:0-18819 GCF_042802875.1 Kocuria sp. NPDC057446
CGCCCCAGCGGGGCGCCCCCCTCACCGGGCGCGGACGGACCTGCGGGTCAGTAGAACAGCGCGGACGCCCGCATGAGGGTCGCTGTCACTCCGTAGGCGAGCGGGACCCCGACGAGGACCCAGCCCAGTGCCAGTCGTGCACGGGTCATGTCATGCCTCCTTCTCGACGGTCCTGGTCTCGGACGGCGCCGTCTCGGTGTCGGTCGGTGTGGTCCCGCGTTCGGGCTCGTGGTACTTCGCGTCCACCGGGTTCACCAGCAGATTGGCGACGAAGCCGACGACCAGCAGGCCGACCATGGTCAGCAGCGCCGGCTGGTAGGCCTGCGCCGTGAGCTCCCCCGGGGTGCCCTGGGCGTCGAGGAACGCGTTGACGATGAGGGGCCCGGCGACTCCCGCGGCCGCCCAGGCCGTGAGGAGGCGGCCGTGGATGGCGCCCACCTGGTAGGTCCCGAAGAGGTCCCGCAGATAAGCCGGCACCGTGGCGAAGCCGCCGCCGTAGAACGAGATGATGATGAAGGCCAGCAGCACGAACAGCAGCGTGGAGGTCGAGCCGAACAGCGCCAGCACGGTGTAGAGGGCAGCCCCGACTCCGAGGTAGATCATGTAGATGCGCTTGCGGCCGAGGATGTCCGAGGTGGTGGACCACACGAAGCGCCCGCCCATGTTGCCGATGGACAGCAGGCCCACGAAACCGCCGGCCACGGCCACCGTCACGAGGGAGGCGCCGTCCGCCTGGCGGAAGAAGTCCTGGATCATGGGGGCGGCCTGCTCGAGGATGCCGATGCCGGCCGTCACGTTGCAGAACAGCACGATCCACACGAGCCAGAACTGCCGGGTGCGGATCGCGTTGCGCGCCGAGACGTGGTTGCTGGTGACGAGCGCCTTCGACTCGACCTGCGCGGGGTCGAAGCCCTCGGGCTTCCAGTCGGAGGCGGGCACCTTGATCGTGAACGCGCCGAAGAGCATGTACGCGAGGTAGACGACCCCGAGGGTCAGGAACAGCTTGCCGACGGCGTCCCCGCTCGCCACCCAGCCCTCGGTGCCCGAGTTCGGGTCGTAGAAGTTGAGCAGGGCCGCGGACAGGGGGCTGGCGATCAGCGCGCCGCCGCCGAAGCCCATGATCGCCATGCCCGTGGCGAGGCCGGGACGGTCCGGGAACCACTTGATCAGCGTGGAGACGGGCGAGATGTAGCCGATGCCCAGGCCGATGCCGCCGATGAAGCCGTAGCCCAGGTAGACGAGCCACAGCTGGTCGGTGAAGATGCCGAGCGCCCCGACCATGAACCCGCCGGACCAGAGCAGCGCCGCGGTGAACATGGCCCGGCGCGGTCCGCCGGTGTCCACCCACGTGCCGAAGACGGCGGCGGACAGTCCCAGCATGACGATGGCGATGGAGAAGATGATGCCGATCTGGGTGAGGCTCGCGTCGAAGTGCGCCACCAGGGCGTTCTTGTACACGCTGGTGGCGTAGGCCTGACCGATGCACAGGTGCACCGCGAGGGCCGCCGGCGGTATGAGCCAGCGGTTGAATCCCGGTGGTGCCACCGAGTGCTGCCGATCAAGCCATCCCATGCCCCGACTCCTCTTTTGGTCTCTTCGTGTGCGGACGCTGCGCGAGGGGCGTGTCCCGGACGGACCTCGAACGTCCCGGCCCGGCACCCAAGGGTGAAGCATGTCACATCGACGAGAGAACTGCGAAGCAACCTGCCGACCGGCCCCGGATCAGGCAGGCCATCACCCGCGCAGGGACCGCCACGCACGCCGCCAGAAGGCCACGAACCCCTTCTCCGCCACGACCCGCTCGAGCCGCTCGATCTGCCGGGACTGGGCGCGGACCACGTCCAGCAGCTCGTGCGCGAGCTGCTCGGCGGTGTCCAGGCGCCGGTGCAGGGCACCGGCCTCGTCCGCGGCCGCGCGGCGCAGGTACAGCGGCAGGCCGGTCCCGTGCTCCGCGCTCCACTGCCGGAGGTGCCGGTCGCGGACCGCCGCCTCGGCCCGCGCGGCGGCGGTCGCGCCCGCCCGGTCCTGCGGGGCGGGCGGGTGCCCGGGGAGCAGGCCCACGGTGAAGGTCTCGAGGAACCGGAGCACGAACTCCCACCGCTCCGCCGCGCCGAGGGTCTCGTCGTAGTCGCCCAGCACCCCGTGCACCGCCCGCCGGTACAGGAACGGCGCGTCGACCGCGGTGCGGTCGCCGTCCAGCACGTCGGTCAGGCTGATGGTCTCCCGGTCCGGCGGCGCAGGATCCCGTCCCGGCCGGCGGGCCGGGACGTCCGCGCCGGTCGTCGACGGGCCCTCGATCCGCACCACGACCCCGTCGTCGGTCACGAGCGGGTCCTCGAGGTGGGCCACGGCGCGCTGGAGGAGCGTGGGGGGCCAGGCCTGGACCCTGTCGTCCAGGACGACGAACTCGGACTCCCCGGTCCGCAGCCCGCGGTTGGCGGACGCCGCGGGCCCGAGGGCCCGGCGGTGGTGGAGGACCGTCAGGCGCCCCGCGAGCTCGGCGCGGCGCAGCGACATCGGCTCCTCCACCCCGGCGGGCTCACCGCTCTCGTCGACGACGACCAGCCGCCAGTCGGTGAACGTCTGCGCCAGGAGGCCGTCGAGGGCGCACCCCAGGCGGTCCGGGTTGCCCCGGTGCCGCAGCACGACCGCGACGGTCGGCCGTTCCGGCAGCACCTCGGGCACGGCGTACCGGCGGCGCAGGGCGCGGACCACCGGCGCGCCGACCCCGCGCGGGGCGGCACCGGCATCCGGCGCGGACCGTGGCGCCCGCCCACGGAGCGCCCCGGCCACGTCCTCCCACCAGCGGGCTGCCGCGTCCCGGACCACCGGCTCCGCGTCCGCCAGGGCGGCCCGCACGGCCCCCCGGTGCTCCACGGCCTCCGTCGCCCACCGCTGGACAGCCGCCCGGGTGTCCCAGGCCGCGTCCCCCGGGGTGAGCAGGGCCGCCAGGGGCACCGTCCCGTGCCCCAGTCCCCACCGGCCCAGCACACTGTCGATGCCGTCCACGGCATGTCTGTGCGGGGCCACGGGGAGCACGACGGCGCGGGCCGCCAGACCCAGGGCCGCACCGTGGGAGCACGTGGTCAGCATCCAGTCCGCTCGGAGCGCGACGGTCTCCGCCGCACCGGGTGCCGCGAGGGCCCACCGGACATCGTTCCGCAGCCGCGCGGCCACGTCCTCCGCGAACGCCTCGTCCGCGGAGGTGCCCCCGCAGGGCACGAGCGTGACCTCCCCGGCCGTCCGGTGGACCAGGGCGTCCAGGACGGCGGCGAGCACGGCGGCGACCTGCTCCGGCGGAAAGGGCCCGCCCGGCCGTTCCACGGCGGCGACGATCCGCGGTGGCTCCTCCTGCTGCTCCACCGGCTCCTGCCCTGCCGCCGGCTCCTGCTGCTCCCCCGGGCCCGAGTGCGCCCGGTCCTGCTCGAGCCCCTGTCCGTTCGGCCTGGACGGTGCCGCCGGCGTGGTGGGAGGTGGGAGGAGGAGCGCGTGCTCCCAGCCGACGCGCAGGCCGCGGTGCCCGGGGCACAGCCGGCGGGCCACCGCCAGGGACGCCTCGTCCCGCAGACCGACGAGGGACGCCACCGGGAGCAGCCGGCCCACCGCGTCCGCCGGGACGGCGGCGGGGTCGAGGGCGAGTCCGAGGACGACCACGGGGCGGCCGGCCGCCGCGGCCGCCCTCGCCCGGTCGAGCCACGCGGAGAGCCTGGCGGCGGGCCCGGGGGCGTCCGCCGCGAGCTCGACCAGCAGGAGCGCCTCCGCCTCGGGCACGCGCCCGACCGACGCGTCCCCGGGCTCCGCGGGATCCGCGCCGGCCGGACCGTCCACCGGATCCGGGACCGGGTCCGGCGCCGGGTCGACGAGCCGGGCCTCGACACCCCGCAGGGCGAGCTCCGCGAGGAGGGCGCGGAGCTCGGACCGGGCGCCCGGGCGGAGCCCCGCCCCGCCCGTTCCGGTGACGACGTCGACGCGCATGGCGGACCGGGCCTTTCCTCGACGGAAGCGTGCTCCCCCATTCTTCCAGCTGCGCTGCCCACTCCTGTCCCCGGCCGCCGGCGACCGGCTCGTTCCCGCGACGAGGAGGCCGCCCCGCACGGGCGCCGGTCGTCCCGGCACGGGCCCGTCCGAGGGCGTGCGCTGTGCGAAGTTCCAGGTCCGCACGGAATCGCCTTGCCCGCGCGCGGACCGGTCCGCCACTGTGGAGGGACACACCGCACCATCTCCGCCGGCGGCGCCCACCCGGAGGATCCCGTGCCCCGGCGCTCCCACCTCGACCGCAGATATTCCGCAATGGACATATAGCGGTCGACGGCGGGCCGACGTCGGGTCCGGGCCTCCCGCCGCCGGAGTGGGCCGGCGATCCACCGGCCGCGGAGATCCCGCCCACCTCACCGCGGGAGACCTCGAGGAGCCCACCATGTTGAACGCCGCCGTGATCAGTCCACAGCCCATGACGCGCATCGCGATGCAGCGCGAGGCCGTCGAGCACCCCGAGCACGGCGTGCGGGTCAGCGCGGTGGCCGGGACCGTCCCCGACTTCCTGGCCGCGAACCCGGCCGAGGAGATGGTGGTCCTGCTGAGCCTGAACACCCTGGACGGTCGCCACCTCGTGCAGAACGTCACGGACCTGACCGCGCAGGAGCACACCGTGGTCGTGCTCGTGCCCCCGGACGACATCGCCCGCGTCCGGTCCGCGTTCGCCTGCGGGGCGGCCGGCGCCGTGGGCAAGTGGGAGCCGATCAGGACCGTGTTCCGGACCATGCGCCTGTCCCGGCAGCTGGGCCACTTCGTGAGCGACGTGCTCCAGACGGCCCTGGCGGAGCTGCCCAGCAGGGCTCCCGCGAAGCTCTCCGCCCGGGAGCGCCAGGTGCTCGCGCTGTACGTGGACGGACTGCAGGAGCAGGAGGTGGCCGGGCTGCTGCAGATCGCGGAGTCCACGGTGGAGGAGCACCTGAAGCGGATCCGCCGCAAGTACGCCGCGGTGGACCGGCCGGCCCGCACCAAGCTCGAGCTCTACAAGCGGGCCGTCGAGGACGGCATCATCCCTCCGGTGCTGCCGCTCGTCTGAGCGCCGGGTCGCCGCGTCCGCCCCCTGCCCCTTCCACCGCGCCCTTCCACCGCGCCCTTCCACCGCGCCCTTCCACCGCGCCCTTCCACCGCGCCCTTCCGCCGTGGCGCGCCCGGCCGGACGGTGTCGCGACCGTTGCGCCCGGACCGTTGTGCGGCGCCGCGGACGCTCCTACCCTGGAGGAAGCACCATCGCGCGCCGTTCCGCGTCCCCCCGCGCCGGAACACCAGCCCCGGCGGGGCCGAGCGCCCGGACCGCTCCGAGTCCGCCCGGGACCCCTCCGGCACCGCCGACGGCGGTCCGCGCACCGTCGTCGCGCCCGAGCAGCAGCCCGGGGGCGCATGCCCCCGCCACAGGAAGCCAGTCCCATGAACGCCGTGGACCGCGGGGAGCACGAGCACGAGATCGCCCGAGAGCTGGAGAAGCTGAGGACGCGCCTGACCGGCACGCTGGTCGAGCCCGACGACCCGCTCTACGACGAGGCGCGGCGCGTCTGGAACGGCATGGTCGATGTGCGGCCCCGGGCCGTCGTCCGGGCCGGCGCCGTGTCCGACATCGACCCGGTGCTGGCGGCCGCCCAGCACACGGAGCTGCCGCTGGCCGTCCGCGGCGGCGGGCACAACGTGGCCGGCCACGGCACCGTGGAGGGCGGGCTCGTCCTGGACCTCGGCGCGCTGCGACGGGTCGAGGTGGACCCGGGGACCCGGCGGGTGACCGTCGAGCCGGGCGCGACCCTGGCCGACGTCGACCGCGCGACGGTCCCGCACGGGCTGGCGGTGCCCCTCGGCGTGGTGAGCGCCACCGGGGTCGCGGGGCTGACCCTGGGCGGCGGCGTCGGCTGGCTGACCCGCAGCAACGGCCTGAGCCTGGACAACCTCGTGGACGCCGAGGTGATCACCGGGACCCGCGAGCACCTGCACGCCAACGCCGAGCACAACCCGGACCTGTTCTGGGGCATCCGCGGCGGCGGCGGGAACTTCGGCGTCGTGTCCTCCTTCACGTTCCGGGCCCGGGAGCTGCCCCCGTCCGTGCTGGGCGGGAACCTCTTCTACGGGCGCGAGAAGTGGCGCACGGCACTGCGGGCCTTCGCCCGCTGGACGGCCGAGCTGCCGGACGAGATGAACGGCATCACCTCGATCCTCCGGCTGCCGCCCGGCTTCGGGATGGGCGAGGAGCCCTGGCTGATGATCGGCTTCGCATGGATGTCACCCGACCACGCCGAGGGCCTGCGACTGGTCGACCGGCTGCGGGCGGACGCCCCGCCGGACGAGGAGGAGGTCGGCCCGGTGCAGTGGACCGAGTGGCAGTCCGCCATGGACGAGCTCTTCCCGAAGGGTGCGCGCGGCTACTGGAAGAACGCCTCGTTCTCACGCCTGGACGACGAGGTGGTCGACGCCCTGCTCGGGGTGGCCTCGGAGATCACCTGGTTCGGCACGGGCATCGACGTCCACCACATGGAGGGGTTCTTCGGCCGGGTGCCCGCCGGCGCCACCGCCTTCCCGAACCGGTCCGCACGGTACTGGCTCAACGTCTACGGCTTCTGGCCGGACGCCGCCGAGGACGCCCGCCTCACGGCCTTCGCCCGGAAGGCCCACGCCGCCGTGGCGCCGTTCGCCGACGAGGGCCTGTACGTGAACTTCCTCGGCGCCGAGCACGGCCCGGTCACCGCCGAGGCGGCGCGGGAGGCCTACGGGGAGCGGACGCACCGGCGTCTCGTCGAGCTGAAGAACCGCTACGACCCCGGCAACCTGTTCCGGCTCAACCACAACATCCTGCCCAGCGCCGCCTGACGGCGGGCGCGGTCCGGCGGGCCCGCGGTGCGGGGGCCGGGTCCGGGGTCGCGCCGGGCAGATCCGTCAGGGCGCGCCCAGCAGCCGCAGCACCGCCGCGGCGGCCGCCCCCAGCACCACGACCAGCAGGAACGGGGCCCGCAGCAGCAGGGCCGCTCCGGCCACGAGCAGCGCGCCCAGCCGGGCGTCGAGCACCAGCGCCTGGCCGGAGCCGAACGCGTTCATGACCACGAGCGCGGCGAGCAGGCCCACGGTGACGGTGCCCGCCATGCGCCCCACGCGCGGGTCGTCCAGCACCCGGTCCGGCACGAGGTAGCCGACGAGCTTCAGGGCGTAGGCGAGCGCGCAGGCCCCGAGCACCCAGAACCACATGCTCACGCCCCCGCCTCCTTCTCGCCGGGGCCGGAGGCCGCACCGGCCCCGGGCGCGGCCGAGCCGGCGCCGCGGGAGCCGGCGCGGCCCAGGAACGCCGCCACCACGGCGGCCACGAGGATCGGCAGGCCCGCCGGCAGCACGGGGATGGTCAGGGCCGTGACGAGGCCGCAGACCACGGCGACCGCCACGGGCTCCCGGGCGCTCAGCCGCGGCCACAGCAGGCCCAGGAACGCGGCCACCGCGGCGCCGTCCAGGCCCCACCGCGCCGGGTCGCCCAGGGCGTTGCCCAGCAGGGCGCCCAGCACGGTGAACAGGTTCCAGAGCACGAACACGCCCAGGCCGGCGCTCCAGAAGCCCCGGCGCTCCTCCACGGCGTGGACCTGGGAGGAGGCGGTGGCGTTGGACTCGTCGATGGTCACGTGCGCGGCGAGGAGCCGGCGCCAGCCGCGCGGGCGGACCAGGGCGTTCATGCTCATCCCGTAGACGGCGTTGCGAATCCCCAGCAGCGTGGCGGCCCCCAGGGCGGAGGGGCCCGCGCCGCCGCCCGAGACCACGCCGATGAAGGCGAACTGGGATCCGCCCGTGAACATCAGCGCGGACAGGGCGACGGTCTGCCAGAACGTCAGACCCGCCGCCACGGACAGGGCGCCGAAGGAGATGCCGTACAGCCCGGTGGCCACGGCCACCGACAGCCCCATCCGGACCGCCGGGGAGGACCGCCAGTCGACCGGGGCCGCGTGGCTCACGACGCGGCCCCGGGCGCGGACGCGCTCGTGGCCGCGGTCTCCTGCGGCGTGGCCGCGGTCCGGCGCCCCTGGGCGGCGTCGAGCGCGTCCATGGCCTGGACGAGGGCGAGGTGGGTGAAGGTCTGCGGGAAGTTGCCGGTCATCCGCCGCTGCTCGGGCGACCACTCGGTGGCGAGCAGCCCGAGGTCGTTGGCGCGGGAGAGCACGGAGTCCACGAGCTTGCGGGCGCTGTCCGTGCGGCCCGACCGCGCGTACTGGGCGGCGAGCCACAGGGACGCGCCGAGGTGCGGGTTGTCCTGGCCCGGGAAGCCGTCCACCCCGATGACCCCGGCGTACGCGTCGGGGTCATCGGGGTCCACCGGGCCCAGGACGTTGCGGTAGCGGTGGATGAGCCCGCTGGGGTGGCGCAGCTCCTCCTCGATCCGCCGCACGGTCCCGAGCATCCGCTCGTCGTCGTAGGCCACGAAGCCCACCTGCGGCAGCTGCAGCAGGGAGGCGTCCACGGTCTTCGACCCGTAGTGCTGGACGAAGGAGCCGACCTCGGGGTCGTAGCCGCTGGTCCAGATCTCCTCGGCGAGCGCGTCCCGCAGCTGCTCCCACAGCTGCGCGTCGCCGGGCAGCCCGTGCACGCGCACGGCGTCCACGCCGCACTGCAGGGCCGCCCACATCAGCACGCGCGAGTGCGTGTAGTACTGCCGCTCGCCGCGCATCTCCCACAGCCCCTGGTCGGTGACCTCGTAGTTCTCCACGACCGAGCGCAGCATCGCCTGCTGCAGGGGCCACGAGAGGTGGTCCTCCACGGCGCCGCGCCGGCGGAGCTTCTCGAAGACCACCATGACGTGGCCCACGGCGTCGGACTGGTGCTGGCCCGCGGCGCCGTTGCCCTCGCGGACCGGCCGGGAGCGCTCGTAGCCGGGCAGGTCGAGCTGGTGCTCGCGGCCGCGGCGCTCGCCGGCGACCCCGTAGATGTTCTGCAGGTCGTGCGGGTCCCCCGCCACGGCGCGCAGCAGCCAGTTGCGCAGCTGCGCGGCCTCGCGGTCGTGGTCGTGGTCGAGCATGACCTCGAGGGCCATCGCGGCGTCCCGCAGCCACGCGAAGCGGTGGTCCCAGTTGCGCTCCCCGCCCACGACGTCCGGCAGGGACGTGGTGGGGGCGGCCACGAGCCCGCCGGTCTCCTGGTGCATCAGCGCCCGCACCACGAGCAGCGAGCGCCGGACCACGTCCGAGCGCCGGGCCACGGCGTGGCCGCGCACGGGGACGATGTGCACCGGCTCGTCCTCCCCGGCGGCCGGCGGGGAGTACAGACCGGACCAGTCCTGCCACAGCTCCACGGTGCGGGTGAGCTGCTCGTTGACGTCGACGGGCGCCGGGGGCGTGCGGTGGGACGGGAAGTGCGTCAGGACGAAGTCCCGCGCCTGCCCGGCGGAGACGGTGAACGTCCCGCGGTGCCGGCGCTCGTCGTCGTCGTCGGTGGACTCGGGCAGGGGCTCCCCGCGGAGCACGAGGGCGTCCGGGCCGGCCATGGCCACCAGCATGGGCGGCGCGGCGTCGCCCCCGTCCGGGTCCTCCTCCCCCTCGAAGCGGCTGACCCAGGGGACCACGGCGCCGTAGCCGAAGCGCACCCGCAGCTCGTGGTACATCTCGACCTCGCCCGTGAGGCCCTCGACGCGGCGGACCACGTCCGTGCGGGAGGTCAGCGGCAGGAAGTCGGTCACCCGCACGGAGCCGGAGTCCGTGACCCACACGGTCTGGAGCACGAACGTGTTCTCCACGTAGAACCGCTCGGCGACCTGGGCCCCGCTCTCCTCCTCGTCGAGGACCTCGCCGTCCTCCCCCTCGGCGACCGTGCAGGCGGGCGCGAGCAGCCACCGCCCGTGGTCGGGCTCCCCGAGCAGCGCGCCGAAGACCGAGGGGGAGTCGAACCGGGGCGCGCACAGCCAGTCGATGGAGCCGGTGCGGGAGACGAGCGGACCCGTGCGCATGTTCGAGAGCAGGGCGTAGTCCTCGATCAGTGAAGCCATGCCTCAAGATTGGCACATCGCCGCACGGCCGCGGGCCGGGCACTTGAGGTATACCCCCAAGGGGTATAGTCTGACGGCAGGACGACCGAGGAGGACGCATGACCCAGCCGCCGCACGGCTACACCCAGGACAAGGACGCCTACCTCAAGCGCCTGCGGCGCATCGAGGGCCAGGTCCGCGGCATCCACCGGATGGTCGAGGAGGACAAGTACTGCATCGACATCCTCACCCAGGTCTCCGCGATCCAGTCGGCGCTCAGGGCCGTGAGCCTCGGCCTGCTGGACGAGCACCTGAACCACTGCGTGGTGGGCGCCGTCGAGGCCGCCCAGGCGTCCGGGGACGTCGCCAGCGTGGACGACAAGCTCCAGGAGGCCTCCGCGGCCATCGCCCGCCTGCTCAAGAGCTGACGCGCCCGGCGGGCGACTCCGCCCGAGCGCCCCGCAGCACGCCCCCCGTCGAACCCACCGCACCGAACGAGTCCGGGCGCACCCCGCCGGACGCACCCCACCGAACCCCCGAGGAGACCATCGTGCAGACCACCGTCAACGTTTCCGGCATGACCTGCGGCCACTGCGTCAGGTCCGTCACCGAGGAGCTGGCCGAGCTGGAGGGCGTCGAGTCCGTCGACGTCGACCTCGTGGCCGGCGGGGTCTCCCCCGTGGTCGTGACCTCCACCCGCGAGCTGACGGAGGACGAGGTCCGGGAGGCCGTCGAGGAAGCGGGGTACACCGTTGCCTGAGACCCGCGCTCCCGTCCTCACCGAGGTCGCCGGGCCCCTGCGCACCCTCGAGCTCGGGATCACGGGCATGACGTGCTCCTCGTGCGTCAGCCGGGTCGAGAAGAAGCTCGGCAGGCTCGAGGGCGTGGACGCCTCCGTCAACCTCGCCCTGGAGACCGCCACCGTCCACGTGCCCGCGGGCGTGAGCGACGAACAGATCGTCGAGACGGTCGAGCAGGCCGGGTACGGGGCCGTCCTGCGGAACGCGCCCGGGGACGACGACGACGCCGCGGACCGCTCCGGCGCCATGGCGAGGGTCGCCGGGCGCGAGGCGTCCTCGCTGCGCTCCCCCGGGTCCCTGCGCCGGCGCCTGCTGGTGGCGGCCGCGCTGTCCGCCCCGGTGTTCGCGATCTCCATGCTGCCCGGGTTCCAGTTCCCGCACTGGGGCTGGGTGGTGGCGGTCCTGAGCCTGCCGGTCGTGACGTGGGCGGCGTGGCCGTTCCACCGCTCGGCGGCGATCAACGCCCGGCACCTGACCTCCACCATGGACACCCTCGTGTCCCTGGGCGTGTCCGCCGCCTACCTGTTCTCGCTGTGGAACCTGCTGCGCGAGCCCGGCATGACGGCCGGCGCGATGCTCGGCCACGCGATGGACATGAGCGGGCACCAGCTCTACTTCGAGACCGGCGCCCTCGTCACCGCGTTCCTGCTGCTGGGCCGCTGGCTGGAGGCCCGGGCGAAGGCCCGCTCCGGGGAGGCGCTGCGCGCGCTGCTCGAGCTCGGCGCGAAGGACGCGGTGGTCCTGCGGGACGGCGTGGAGACGAGCGTGCCCGCGGAGCAGCTGCGCCCGGGGGACCTGGTGGTGGTGCGCCCCGGCGAGAAGATCGCCGCCGACGGCGTGGTGGTGGACGGCCGCTCGGCCGTGGACACCTCGCTGCTCACCGGGGAGTCCCTCCCGGTGGAGGTGGAGGTCGGCGACACCGTCACCGGCGCCACGATCAACACCAACGGCCGCCTGCTGGTCGAGGCGACCCGCGTGGGCGCCGACACGACCCTGGCCCAGATGGGCCGGATGGTGTCCCGGGCACAGGCGAGCAAGGCCCCCGTGGCCCGGCTGGCCGACCGGATCTCCGGGGTCTTCGTCCCCGTCGTCCTCGTGGTCGCCCTGGCCACGCTGGCCGGCTGGCTGCTGCTGACCGGGGACGTGCACGCGTCCTTCGTGGCCGCGGTGTCCGTGCTCGTCATCGCCTGCCCCTGCGCCCTCGGCCTGGCCACCCCCACGGCCCTGCTCACCGGCACGGGGCGCGGCGCGCAGCTGGGCATCCTGATCAAGGGCGCCGAGGTGCTGGAGGACACCCGCACCGTGGACACCGTGGTGCTGGACAAGACGGGCACGGTCACGAGCGGGCAGCTGTCCGTGGCCGCCGTGACGCCCGTGGCCGGGTACTCCCGGGACCAGGTGCTGGACCTCGCGGCCACCGTGGAGCAGCACTCCGAGCACCCCATCGCGCGGGCCGTGGCCGCGGCCACCCCGCACCGGTTCCCGGTCTCCGGGTTCGTCTCGGCCCCCGGCGGCGGCGTCCGCGCGCACGTGGCGGACGGGATGCACTCCCGCTCGGTGGTGGTCGGGCGCACCACGTGGCTGGCCGAGAACGGCGTGAGGCTGGACGCCGCCCGGCTCGAGGCCCTGCGCCGCGCCCAGGAGGGCGGGTTCACCACGATCCTCGTGGCCGTCGACGGGGCCCTCGTCGGCTTCGTCGACCTGCGCGACACCGTCAAGGACGACGCCCGCGAGGCGGTCACCCGGCTCAAGGAGCTGGGGCTGCGGCCCCTGTTGCTGACCGGGGACAACGAGCCCGTGGCACAGGCCGTCGCCGCGCAGGCCGGCATCGCCGCCGAGGACGTCGTCGCCGACGTCAGCCCGGAGGGCAAGGTCGCGGTGGTCCGCGACCTGCAGGACGACGGCCGCGTGGTCGCCATGGTGGGCGACGGCGTCAACGACGCCGCGGCCCTGGCGCAGGCCGACCTCGGGATCGCGATGGGCGCCGGCACGGACGCGGCGATCGAGGCAGCGGACATCACGGTGGTGCGCAACGACGTCGGCTCGGTGCCCACGGCCATCGCCCTGTCCCGCCGGACCCTGTCGACCATCAAGTCGAACCTGTTCTGGGCCTTCGCCTACAACACGGTGGCCATTCCCGTGGCGGCCGCGGGGCTGCTCAACCCCGTCATCGCGGGCGCCGCCATGGCCTTCAGCTCCGTGTTCGTGGTGCTGAACTCCCTGCGGCTGCGCGGCTTCGGCCGCTGAGCCCACCGCGCACCACGACGTCCCGGACACCGCGACGCCCCGGGGAGAACCACGGTCCTCCCCGGGGCGTCGCGCGTTGCGCGGACGGCGTCAGGCGCCCGCCTGGCCGGGGTCGACCGGGCTGTCCTCGTTCTCCTCGAGCTCGGGCACCTCGGTCTTGTGGTCCTCCTGGGCCACGTCCGTGGGGTCCTCGCCGGGGCCGTCCTCCTGCTGGTCGGCCATCTTCTGCTGGACCTTCCGCTCGAACTCGTCGTCGCCCTCGGTGGGCGGTTCCGGCTGCTCGCTCATGCTGGTTCCCGTCGTCCGGTCTCGAGCAGGGCGCGGGGTCCGGCCCTGCTGCACAGGTGCCGTCCCAATCTACCGAGCGGGCGGGCCGCCCGGAATCCCGGGCGGACGTCCGGTCCGGGCGGGTCGCGGTCTCAGGCGCGCGGGGCGGGGCCGTCGTCGCCCGCGGCGTCCACCGGGCCGGCGCCGTCGGCGGACCGGCGGCCGAGGAGGTCCTCCCCCTCGGTGTCGGGCCGGACGCGCTGGCCGAACTCGGCCTCGCCGGGGGGCTGTGCGGCGGCCTGCCGGCGGGCCCGGGCCTCGGCGTAGAGCTTGGCCGAGGAACGGTTGACGCCCGTGCCCGTGCCCAGGTGGGGGTCGTTGGGCTTCTCGACGATCATCAGCGTGGCGCTGATCACGAGCGACACGATGAACACGATGCCGGCGGCGATGAAGGCGAGGTCCAGGCGCAGGGCGTTGTCCGTGCCGCCGCTGGCGAAGATCCCCACGGCCACGAACGCGACCGCGGCGAGCGCGGCGGACAGGATCAGGGGGCCCTTGACGTCGGCCCGGAAGCCGCCTCTCGAGCCCTTGCGCTGTGCCACTGGTCCTCCTCGTGAGCTGATGTCCCCGGCGGGCCGGGGCCTGCCGTGCGGTAGCCCAGTCTACGCGGTCCCGGCGGGGGCCCGTCCCCGGCGGTCCTCGTGCCGGAGGGTGAGGGCGGCGATCAGGTGAGTGACGCCGATGACCACCGCGGCGGCCCCCACGACCCCGAAGAGCGCCTTGGCACCGAGGTCCACCACGAGCACGAGGCCCGTGGCGGCGAGGACCGTCACCAGTCCGGCGATGGTCCAGTCGCGGCCCAGCGGGAAGGTGGTGCGGAACTTCAGCCCGAGCGCCAGCTCCGTGAGACCGGCCAGGCCCATGATGGACGCCGCGTAGACCACGAGCCACGCGGGGGTGTCGGCGCCGAGGATCGTGAAGACCCCGCCCAGCAGGTACAGCACGCCGTAGGACTGCGGGATCTGGCGGGTGGGGCCCATGTCCACGGAGTCGTTGCCGTTCAGCCGCAGCTGCAGGAGCACGCTCGCCGCGCCCGTGAGCACGAGGTAGAGCCCCACGCCCCAGGCCACCACGGGCAGAGTGGGTTCCTGCCAGAACACGGTCACGGCGCCGAACACCAGCGCCACGAGCGCACGCAGCAGCGTGGGCGCGAACAGGTCGCGGTGGATGCCGGTGCTCGGGTCGGGGTTCACGGGGCGCCTCTCTTCGGAGCGTGCTGCGGGGGCCCCCGGGGCGGAGGCCCCCGGGGCACGGGCCAGTCTATCGACCGGATCCGCGCCCGGGCGCCGAGAGCACCCCGGCCAGGACCGCGAGGGCGTCCGGCAGGGCGTCGCCCTCCGCGGCGGCACCGGTGGCACCGAAGCCGACGACGACGCCGCGGCGGCCGCCGCGCGCCCCGTGCGCCCAGTACGAGCCCAGTGCCGCCACCCGCACGCCCGCGGCCGCGGCGCGCTCCACGACGTCCTGCTCCGCCAGCGGCACCTCCCCGGTGAACTCGAGGACGGCGTGCAGGCCCCCGTCCATGGGCACGGCCCGCACCCCCCGGACCCCGGCGAGGGCCGAGCTGAGCAGGTCCCGCCGGCGCCGGTACTCCCGCCGCATCCGGGCGGTGTGCCGGCGCAGCCCGCCGTCGGCCAGGAAGCGGGCCATGGCCTCCTGGGCCACCGCGGAGGCGGGGTTGCCCAGGTCCGTGCGCAGCCGCAGCAGGTCCTCCCGGAGCGCGGGCGGGGCCAGCAGGTAGCCGACTCCCAGCCCGGGGGCCAGAACCTTGGTGAAGGAGCCCAGCGTGGCCACGTGACCGCCGGTGCCGAGCAGCCGCCCGGGGACGGGCGGCTCCGGGACGGCGCCCGGGGCGTGGTCGAGGGAGGACAGCGCGGGCAGCGGCTCGCCCACGTAGCGCAGCTCGGAGTCGTAGTCGTCCTCCACGATCAGCGCGTCGTGGGCGCGCGCCCAGCCGAGCAGCTCGAGCCGGCGGGCGGCGGGCATCGACGCCCCGAGGGGGTACTGGTGGCTGGGGGTGACGACCACGGCGTCCGGGGACCGCTCGATCTCCCACTCCCCCGGCCCGGCCCACGCGCCGGACGGCAGCCGGGCGGGGTCCAGCCCCTGCTCGTCGATCGGCACCGGCAGCACCTCGTGGCCGAGCCGCTCCGGCACCCGGCGCAGCGAGGGGTAGCCCGGGTCCTCGACGGCCACGCGCAGACCGCGGCCCGCGTGGCCGCCGAGCACCGCGAGCAGCAGCTGGAGCCCGTCCCGCGCGCCCGCCGTGACGAAGAGGTCCTCGGGGTCCCGGACCACGCCGCGCATCAGCCGCAGGTGCTCGGCGATCTGCTCGCGCAGCGCCTCCGAGCCCTGGGGCGGGGGCGCGCCGGTGCCGGCGGCGGCCGCGGCGTCCCGCCAGGCCGCGCGCCACTGCGGGGTGGCCAGCCGGCCGGTGTCCGGGCGGCCGGGCGTGAGGTCGATCATGGGCCGCTCCCGGGGCCGGCGCCGCGGCGCCGCGGGCGGGCGGGGTCCGGGCCTGGCCGCCGGGGGCTCCGTCCGGGAGCGGGCCAGATCGGGGTGGACCACCGTGGCCCCGTTGGTGGCGTGCAGGTAGCCCTCGCCGTGGAGCTGGTCGTAGGCCGTCACCACGGAACCTCGGGAGATCCCCAGCCGGGCGGCGAGCCCGCGCGTGGAGGGCAGCGCGTCCCCGGGCCGCAGCGCCCCGGAGACCACCAGCTCCCGCAGCTGCTGGACGAGCTGGGCGGGCAGCGGCGCGGGGTCGGAGCGGTCCACGCGCACCGGCAGCTCGACGTCGTTCGGGTGCCGCACGGGGCCGCTCCTCGTCTCCCGGGAATTCAAATGGTCCAACAGATTCTATCGATGGTGGACCTGTCGGTGGACCACTTCCGGGCCCAGGATGGACCCCATGACCGATCTGCAGACCACCCCTGCCCAGAACCCCGCCGGCACCGCCGACCGCGCCACCGTCTCCGGCGCGACCCCGCTGACCGGCTCCCCGCTCGTCAAGCGCGGTCTCGCCGACATGCTCAAGGGCGGCGTGATCATGGACGTCGTCACGGCCGAGCAGGCCCGCATCGCCGAGGACGCCGGCGCCGTGGCCGTCATGGCCCTCGAGCGCGTGCCGGCCGACATCCGCGCCCAGGGCGGCGTGGCCCGCATGTCCGACCCCGACCTGGTCGAGGGCATCCAGGCCGCCGTCTCCATCCCCGTCATGGCGAAGGTGCGCATCGGCCACTTCGTGGAGGCGCAGGTGCTCGAGCACCTGGAGGTCGACTACATCGACGAGTCCGAGGTCCTCTCCCCCGCCGACTACGTCAACCACATCGACAAGCAGCGCTTCACCGTGCCGTTCGTGTGCGGGGCCACCAACCTGGGCGAGGCCCTGCGCCGGCTCGCCGAGGGCGCCGCCATGATCCGCTCGAAGGGCGAGGCCGGCACCGGCGACGTCTCCGAGGCCACCAAGCACATCCGCACCATCCGCGGCCAGATCGCCGAGCTGCAGGCTCTCCACGCGATCTCCCCCGACGCCCTGTACGTGAAGGCGAAGGAGCTCGCGGCCCCCTACGACATCGTCCTCGAGGTGGCCCGCACCGGGAAGCTGCCGGTCGTGCTCTTCACCGCCGGCGGCGTGGCCACCCCGGCGGACGCCGCCATGATGATGCAGCTCGGCGCCGACGGCGTGTTCGTGGGCTCCGGCATCTTCAAGTCCGGCAACCCCGCCGCCCGGGCGCAGGCCATCGTGAAGGCCACCGCCTACTTCGACGACCCGGAGAAGATCGCCGAGGCCTCGCGCGGGCTCGGCGAGGCGATGGTCGGCATCAACGTGGGCGACCTGCCGGCCCCGCACCGGCTCGCGGAGCGCGGCTGGTGACCTCGGCGCCCCGCGTCGGCGTCCTCGCCCTGCAGGGCGGGGTCGCCGAGCACGCCGCGATGCTGCGGGAGCTGGGCGCCGAGCCCGTGCTCGTGAAGACCGCCGAGCAGCTCGCCGGGCTGGACGCGCTCGTCCTGCCCGGCGGGGAGTCCTCCACCGTGGACCGGCTGCTGCGCCTGTTCGGGCTGCGGGAGCCGCTGCGGGACGCCGTCCTGGGCGGGCTGCCCACGCTGGGCACGTGCGCCGGGCTGATCCTGCTCGCGTCCGGCATCGAGGACCCCGCCCCCGGCCAGCAGACCCTCGAGGTCCTGGACGTCACGGTGGCGCGCAACGCGTTCGGCCCCCAGACGGCCTCCGAGGAGGTCGCGCTCGCCTGGGGCGAGGACGGGGACGTGGTGCGCGCGGCCTTCATCCGCGCCCCCGCGGTGACCCGCGTCGGCGAGGGCGTCGGGGTCCTCGCCCGGCACCGGGGAGAGGTGGTCGCGGTGGCGAGCGGCACCGTCGTCGGCATCTCGTTCCACCCGGAGCTGACCGGGGAGACCACGGTGCACCGGCACCTGCTCTCCCTCGTGGCGGCCCGGCGCGGGATCCCCGCCTGACCGGCTCCGTGCGGGCCGGTCAGTAGCTGCCGGACGCCCCGCCGCCGGTGAAGCCGCCGCCGCCGCCGAAGGAGGACCCCCCGCCCTGCCCGTCCCCGCCCGTGCTCGCGCTCGAGCCGCCGGAGTACAGCCCCGGGTTCGCGAGCCAGAGGGGCAGCCACACGACGGGGTCGGTGACCGCGTCGTCCTTGCGGTGGTGGTAGCGGTACGTCCGGTACGCCGTGCGCTGCTCCTCCGTGAGCCGCAGCCGCGGGTCGCGCTGCTGCGCGGCCCGCAGCTCCTCGTCGGCGATCCGGCGGCGCCGGCGCAGGTCCGCGGCGATCCACCACGCCACCAGCACGCCGAGCAGGCCGACGCCGCCCGCGACCCAGCCGAGCAGGGCCCAGTCGAAGGGCTCCCGCGGCGGCTCCCCGCCCCGGGCGTAGAGGTGGATCCGGTCCACGGCCTCGCCCAGACCCTGGGCGTAGCGCTCGTCCGCGAAGGCCGGCGCCAGCACGTCCGCCACCACCCGCTCCGCCTCGTCGTCCGAGAACCGCTCGCGCACCCCGTCCGCAGACTCGATCCGCAGCTCCCGGTCCCCGGTGGCGGCGACCACCAGCACGCCGTTGTCCGCCCCGGCGTCTCCCACCTCCCAGGCACCGGCGACCTCCCGGGCGTAGTCCTCGATCGACCCGTCCGCCTCCGTCACCGTGAGCACGGCGACGCGCGCGGCGTCCGAGGCGGCGTTGCGGTCCTCGATCAGGGCGTCGAGGTCCCGCTCCTGCGCGTCCGTCAGGACGTCGGCGGAGTCCAGGACGTTGGACCCCTCGGGCCGCTCGGGGACCGCCACCGGGCCCGAGCACCCGGTGAGCGCGGCGAGGACCAGTCCGGTCGCGGCGAGTGCTCTGCGGTCCACGGTGCGCTCCCGTCCGTCCGCGGCCGGTCCGCGGGCTCGGTCCTAGGATGACCCGCCGGCACCGGCCGGCGGATCCGCCCGCAGGGGGAGCCCCCGCC
>NZ_JBHVDI010000062.1:0-18701 GCF_042802875.1 Kocuria sp. NPDC057446
CCCGGAAGCCTGGGGCTTCCGGGCCTTCGCCGGTGCGCTCGTTCACGGGCGGCGCGTGGACGGCGACGTCACCGGAACAGTTTGCGGAGGAAGACGACGAACGCGCTCCCCGCCACGGCCAGGACCGTGAGCGGCTGCCACCGCTCCCCGAGACCGGACGCCCTCGCCGCGGGCGACGATCCGGCCGTCGCCCCGAACCGGGACCCGAACGTCGCACCGGACTTCGAGCCGTTCTTTGCGAGCAGTCCCTTGACGTCCTTGGGTGTGGTCTTCATGGTGCGGCTGGTGCGGTCCACGAAGCCCTTGGTGGTGGACTGGATGGTCTCCGCCCGGCCCTGGACGTCGTCGCGCAGCGTCTTGAGGTGCTCGCGGCGCAGCTTGAGCCGGTGCCGCAGCTGCTCCTCGGTGGGCGCCGGGGGCTTCTGCCGGGCCGGGTCCTGCGCGGCCTCGCGCTTCTCCTGCTCCTTGCGCTCCCGGGCCAGCTGCTCCTCGCGCTGGACGCGGCTCTCCGTGTAGGCGGAGCCCTCCTTGACCACGCCGAGGTCGTACTTCGTCCCGAAGACGGCCTTGCGCGGCACCAGCGGGAGGGCCTTCTTGATGGTGGCCACCCCGATGAGCGCGGCGACGGCCAGGATGATCAGGAAGAGCACGGCGAGCAGCAGGGCCGCCAGCCAGGCCGGCATGAGCTGGGACAGTCCGGCGATCGCGGCCCCGACGAGGGCGATGGTCGCCAGCAGCAGGAACACCAGGCCGACGACGACGAACGCCGCGCCCTTGCCCAGCGTCTTCGCCTTCTCCGTGAGCTCGAGCTTGGCCAGCTGGGCCTCGTCCTTGAGCTGCTTGGGCAGCAGCCGGGCGAAGACCTTGACGACGTCGAGGATCGACGCCGACCCGGGGTCGGAGTGCTCCGACCCCGTTCCCGACGCCCCGCCCGTGCTGGGGCCTACCGAATGACTCATGCCCGCCTCCGTTGATGATGAGAAAAGTACGTGGACTGAGCACCAAGCTACCATCGGGGACGCCGCCGGCGGGCGAGCACCGGGCCGCGACGGGGTCGGCCGGGACGTGCGGAAGGGCCCGTCCGAAAATCCCGGACGGGCCCCGCAGGTAGCTGCTTAACCGGCGCCCCTACTTCCCGTAGTCCTTGAACACGACGTGATACTTGACGTTCTTGTTCTTGCCATGGTGGTAGCTGCAGACGTCCACCCACTTCTTGTTGTACTTCTCGGTGTCCTTCGCCTCATCGAGGAACTTCCACCACTTCTTGACGTCGCACTTCTCCCCGGCGTACTCCGCCGCTTCCTTGACCGACAGAATGTCGTGATCGACTACCCACTTGTGGTCGCTCTTCTTGTGGTGCTTGACGACGAGCACCTTGATCTTGTTGTCCCCGTACTTATGGTAACGCTCACTATCCTTATCGCCGGAAGCGAGTGCCGGTGTTGCTCCCCCGAACAGCAGTCCGGCCACGGCGACGCTCGCTACCATCTTTTCCAGAGTTTTCACTGTGCTCCCCCTTGGTGAATAAGGTGAGACCAGCGTAATTCGCTTCTGACAAGGGCCTCAATAGCAAATGGTGACGTTACGAACGCGGTACGGTCACGCTTCGGCACTACCGCACGGTGGACGCGGCAGTAGCTCTGAGGATGCCCGCCCGGGCTCATTCCCAGCCACCGAAGTCAGGGATGCAGGACCGTTGTGCGGATGACAGACAGCGGGCACCGCATCCTGCGTCCGGAGAGCACCGAGGAGTGGTTGTCGACATCCACTCAGACCGTGTCCCGTCCTCCGCACAGGGGAAGATCCCGTTACAGGATCAGCTCGTCGCTTGAGAACGCACTCGCCGCTGCGGCTTCCGTAGCCACGCACAGCACACGTGATCGGGTTCCCAGGTCAAGATGTTCCCTGACCGGGCCGGCGAACGCTCCCCGAAGTCCGGCCATCAGTCCGGCAAGGCCGGCAGCACCGCTGGGACCGGTGTCCACGCCGCAGGATCCCATTTCGGCCACCGCCGCCAAGCTCCACTTGTCCTCGAGAGCAACACAGCAGCTGACTCCGGCCGCGAGCAGTGGAAAGGCGGTCAGCGACACGGTTCCGCACTGCAGCACTGCCATGGCAGTCGGCGTGGTTGCCGCGACCGTCTGCGGCTGCCCGGAGGCCACGGCCGCGAAAACACTTGCCGCGTCCTCGGGCTCGGCGACGACCACATTTGCCCGGCGCCCAGAATGCGGTCGTCGCGCCCACACCGTGGCCGCCGCTGCCAGTCCACCGACGCCGGCTTGGATTCCAATGGCGTCCAAGTCCTCTCGATCGTCGGCGCACAGCTGTGCCTCGACCTCCAGGAACGCGGTGGTGTACCCGGCCGAAACCATTTGTGGCACTGCGTCGGAGGCGGAACGAGCCGTATCACTGATGAGCAACCGGCCCTGCATTCCGCCGTCCTCCAACGCCGCGTCCACTGCTGCGTCGTAGTTGCCGTCCACCACGACTAGTTCCGCTCCTTCGTCGATGATGGCTCGTCGGCGGGTCTCCGACACGAACGGCGGGACGAAGATCCGGGCCTCGAGACCGAACCAGTTGGCCACGCGGGCGACGGCCCGGCCGTGATTGCCGTCGGTGGCCGCCACCAGGGTCAGCGGGCGCGCCGGCAAGGCCCACTCCTTCAGCATCTGGGGTGTGAGGTCGCTGTCCGGGACAGGCCCCAAGGTCTCGCGCAGGGCCGCGTACGTCGCCCAGGACGCCCCTAAGATCTTGAAGGAAGGGAGGCCGAAACGCGAGGTCTCGTCCTTCACCACGACGCTTCCCACGCCGAGCAGCGTCGCGAGACGCGGCGCCTCGACGAGCCGGGTGATCGCATAGCCCGGCAGCCGGCGATGGAAGTCCAACGGAGGGTCCGGGTCGGCGTCGGCCCAGGTGTTCACGGGTTCATTGAGGAGCACGCGCATGGGATCTCACGCCCCCCCTCGCGGTCGCGACGGACGGTGTGCCGACCGCGGACTGGGCCGGATTGCCGATCCACGTCGATTCGCTTTCGACCATCTCGCCCTTCATCACGAACGAGTTTTGCCCGATGACGGCCAGGTCCTCCATCGTGACGTCATAGTGCAGGTTGGCGGCACAGTCGAGGGTGCAGCCCATGCCGATCTTCACGCGCCCGGACTTAAAGACGCCCTCCTCGAGGGAGTGTGGCTGGATGACGGTGTGCGAATTAAGATTGGTGTAGTCACCGATCGTGATCAGGGTGTATTCGTCGAAGTAGGCGCCGTCGTCGAACACCATCCTGCCTAGGTGGATCCCCTCCATCCGGGAGAAGAAGTTCTTGATCGGTGTGCCGGCGAAGAGTGGAGCGATGAACCACAGGGTGGTCAGTTTCCAGACACGCTCGTGGAACCAGAAATAGGGATCCAGGAGCGGAACAATCTTTGGCTGCAGCTGTCCGAACCTCAGCACGCCTCGCTCGACCACCCACATCCACAGGATGGTGGACAGGAACGTCGCCCAACTGACGACGTAGACGGCGAAGAAGCCGGCCGACATGTAGGCGGCGACTCCCGAAATCACCCCAATCGTCAGAATCGTCCCTGCCACCCAGGCGTTAAGCAGGTAGAGTACGGCGCTGCCCAGGTTGTACCTGTTCTTGGCCCGAAGCAGCCGGAGGCGACTGCACTCGTCGATCCGAGACATTCGCAGGTCCCTCTCGGTGGCTCGAGGAATTTCGAAAGCGGGTGACCCGAGGAGACCAGTGTTCTCGCGCACCGGTCCGTCGATCGGTGTCAGCGCTTTCGTGCCGATCAAGCAGTTCTCACCGACCACCGAGTTGCTCGGCAGGTGAAGGTAGTTCCCGAGGTAGTTCTGCTTCCCCACTCTCACGGTCCCGAGCTTGAAAGCGTCGCTGGACATGGTCTCGTTGACGAACTTGATTCCCCCGGAGACCATCGTGCCGGATCCTACATCGACCATGAAGGGATTCTCGTGCTTCTGCGTGATCCCGAAGTTGGAGCCCGTCTGGACGACCTCGTTCAGTTGGTATCCGACCCACCGCAGATAGTGAACGATGGCCGAGCTGTCCCCGAAGAGCCGGTTGTTGAAGACGGAGTTGCTGGTGCGGCTGATCATCTGCTGCACAAAGTAGTGGAATCCATAGAGAACATAGGTACGGCCCTCATGCAGGAACAAATTCAAGATTCTGGGAATGATCCCGATACTGAGCATCCTGAACACCGTGAAGACCACGAACAAGGTCAGCGAGAAGACGGTAGCCGAAACCACGTGGGATAGGAGCTGAACGTCGTGGGCGAGCATTTCGTTCTCCCACTGGACAATCCTTCGCCATAACTCCGGGGCCCCGACCATGATGACGACCAGCGGCACGGCTCCCGCGGCGAAGCCCACGAACAGGAAGCCGAGGGCATAGGTCCATCGTCGGAGTGCGCCGCACCGCCGGGCATCGATCGCACAGTAGTCGGCGTCTGTCTCGACGGCCGGGCTGCCGTGAAAGTGCTTGCCCTGGGGGATTCGCTGTCCCTCGTGCAACGACGAGGCGAATGCCAGCTGAGAACCGTCCCCCATGACAGTGTTGATGTCGACCACGCCTGCCTCGCCCACGAAAGCGTTGGACCCGATGTGGATGGTTCCGATGTGGATTCGGTTGGAGCGCGCCTTGTACCCCTGGATGACCGTGTCCCTTTCGACGATGGTGTGCGCACCGATGGAGATGAGGTCCGTGGTCACGGGGATCATCCGCGACAGTATGACGGTGTCGACACCGATCTTCGCCCCGAGCAGCCGGAGATAGACGTTTCGGATGGGCCCGCCGACCAGCGCCATCGGGGCGATGCGCGTGGAAGTCTTGACCAACCAGAAGCGGAAATAGCGCATGCTCCAGATCGGGATGCTCTCGGCCTGCCAGCGTCCGATCAGTGTCCACTTGAGCACGATCGGTATGGCGCTCGAGAGTGCGAAGATCGCCAGGGAGTAGACGACCACCCGCAGATAGGTCTCGAGCAGAGAAGGCATCGCCTCGTACGCCCATACGATCCCCGTCACGAAGAGCCACAACGCCAGGAGCGCCGTACCAACTATGACTGAAGCCTGCAACGTGCCGCACAGCCAGTACGAGGAGCGCGGAGGACAATAGAAGTCCTCCCGGTTCGATCGGTCCTCCGCTGCAAACCGGGCGTCCCCCACCAACGACTCGAGTCGGAGAGCAAGATCTTCAATGGTGGGGTGGAGGTAGATCTCTCGCATCGAGACCGACGAGAGATCCAGGCGCTTGCGGATCTGGCCACCGAACCTTGCCATCAGTAAGGAGTGGGCACCGAGGTCCTTGAAAAAGTCGTCCGTGACCGATACTCGCTCGATACCCATGACCTCCCTGAGGGTCTCCGCCAGGACTCGTTCCGTCTCGGTCCGCGGTGGAATGTGCGTGCCGGTGGACACAGCCAGACGCGGTCTCCTCGGGGCGGGCAGCGCCTTGCGATCGACCTTGTGGTTGCTGGTCATCGGAATGAACGCCAGTTCCTCGAGGTAGCTCGGCACCATGTAGGGAGGCAGCTGCCGGCGCAGGTTCTCCGCCATCTCGGCCGGTGCCGGCTCGGCGGCGCCCTGCTTGCGGATGTAGTAGCCCACCAGCTCGATGGCCCCGGGCGCGATTTCGAAAGGGTTGACGACAGCATGAGACACCGAAGGATGCTGGGTCAGCACCGACTCGATCTCACCCAGCTCGATCCGGTAACCCCGCAGCTTCACCTGGGTGTCGATCCGTCCGTGGAACTCCAACTCACCGTCCGCGGTGATGCGACCGTAGTCGCCCGTCCGGTAGATCCGGCCTGAGGGGTTGTTGGGGAGGGCCAGGAAGTCCTGGATGAACTTCTGTTCGGTGAGCTCTTCCCGGTTCAGATAGCCGCGAGCCAGGCAGGGACCCGCGATGCCGATCTCTCCGACGGCCCCGGCCAAGGCTTCGACCGGCCGGTGCTCATCCAGGATCACCACCGTATAGGTGGGCAGAGGCACTCCGATCGTCACCGGGCGGTCCGGCTCCAGGACTCGCAATGTGGAACTCACCGAGCACTCGGTCGGCCCGTACGCATTGAGGATCTGTCGGCCCGGGCGATGCCAGCGAGCCACAAGATGGTGCGGAACCGCCTCACCGGAGAGCTGGATGATGCGGACTTCCGGCAGGTCATCCTCCAAGGTCGCCCACAGCGTCGGAACACACGGGAGTACCGTGACGCGCTGCTGGCTCAAATAAGCATGCAGATCCGCGCCGAACAGACCACCACCGGATTTGCCCGCCACCAAGGTGGAACCAGCCACGAGCGGGGTCCACAGGTCCTCGACGTGGAAGTCGAAGGCCAGGGACATACCCTGGTAACAACGGTCCTCCGGTCGATAGCCGTAGACTTCTCCGGCAACTTTGACGAAGTTGCAGATTCCCGCGTGCTCGATGGCCACCCCCTTAGGCCTACCGGTCGTTCCCGAGGTGTAGATGATGTAGAACAGTTCGTCGCCCTCCAGGGAAGGCTTCTCGTGGACCTCTAGGCGATGGGCAGGCCTGGTCTCCACCTGACGCGCGATCCGGTCCTGATAGACACACAGGACAGCGAAGTCGGCGAGCTTGGACTCGAAGACCGAGACCGAGATGATTGCCTCGATTTCCGCGTCGTCGATGATGTATGCAATCCGGTCTGCCGGAAAACTCGGATCGAGGGGAACGTAGGTGGCCCCGATCTTGAGCAGTGCCAACAGCGCCACGTAGCCGTGGACGGACTTGTCGAAGAGGACCCCGATCCGGTCGCCGGCTCGTAGGCCCAGTTCCAGGAAGTGCCTGGCCGTCTGATTGGCCCGTGCGTCGAGCTCCCGGAATGTCAGGATTTCACCCTCGGTGATCACCGCCGGGTGGTCGAACGGCAGCTCGTCACATCGCTGTTCGAAGTAGTGCTCAAGTCGTTGGCCGGGCCGCCAACGAACCGTGTTGTCCACGTCATGCCGGACGAGCACAGGACTCAAGTCGGCGAGAACCGCGTTCCCAGCTGGCTGCGGAGACTTGCTTCCGTGCGACTCAATGTGCATGTGCGTCTGCATCATGTGCCTCCTTCGTCAGATGCGGTTGGAGACTGTGCCGACCCGACGGGGAACCATCCGCCGAAGCACGGTCGACGGGGCCTGACACCATCACCCCCAGGGGCCGACCGGTGATCGACGACATCTTCGTACCGAACAGCTCCGCGTACCCCTCTACCCACGCGAACCTCGTGGGAGTGGGCACGAACGGCACCCCCACTGGAAGGGCACGAACAGCACCTGTCCGTGCACGTCCTGATTCCCCTAATGATGGGATCTGTCGCGATAAAGGCATGACAAAACCAATCCATGAACGCTTCGAATCCCCTGTTTGACACCTCCGGAATTCCCCACCGGAGTGCCTCGGATAGGGATCAGGGTAACGCCGCAGATGCAAATCCAGGAGAGTTGGTCGCCATGTTTCAGCCGGTCAAATGGGTACTAAAGCAAATTATAGTTGTGATTGAATGCATATTCGGGCGATCCCGAAACTGTCAGTAATTTTTGAGAATTCCTGGGTAACAGGGTTGCGCCTGGCTAGGGTCTGAGCCATACCGAACCAGATTCATAACCTGCCAGTAACTGTGAAGCATTCTCCTTCGTCATTCAGGAGCCGGCACATCGGGACGCCGATCGGCAATGCCCCTTCCCAGGATCCGGCCGGACGGTTCGGACGGTTCGGACGGTCACAGCATCAGCCAGGACAGACGCCCGGCATCGAGCGAGCGCGAAGCGTCCGCCCGGATCGCCGATCGGGTTGATGACCACCTAGCCCATTCCTCAACCACTGGGAGTCGTCACCATGTCCACCACCATCTTCGAGGCCCTCGAGTCCGACGTCCGCAGCTACTGCCGCAGCTGGCCGGCGGTCTTCGAGACCGCTCGCGGCTCCCGGCTGCACGCCGAGGACGGCGGGGTTTACCTGGACTTCTTCTCCGGCGCGGGAGCACTGAACTACGGGCACAACGATCCGGACCTCAAACGTGCGCTGCTCGAGTACCTGGCCGCCGACGGTGTCGTCCACTCCCTGGACACCTACACCACGGCCAAGCGCCAATTCCTCACCGCTTTCGAGCACCATGTCCTCCGGCCGCGCGGCCTAGACCACAAGGTCCAGTTCACGGGGCCCACGGGGACCAACAGTGTGGAGGCCGCCCTCAAACTGGCACGGCTGAACACCGGACGTACGGGCGTCGTCGCCTTCACGAACGCCTTCCATGGCATGACCCTGGGGTCCCTGTCCGTCACGGGCAACGCCATGAAGCGCAATGGCGCAGGCGTGCCGCTCCCGTTCGTCACAACCGCACCGTACGACGGGTACCTGGAGGACCAGTCCTGGGGCCTCTCCTGGCTGGCCAGGTCGTGGGCAGACCCCAGCTCCGGGATGGAACGCCCCGCTGCCGTCATTGTTGAGACCGTCCAAGGCGAGGGCGGTCTGAACGCCGCCCGTGCCGAGTGGCTGCGCGGACTTGAGGCGCTCTGCCGGGGGAACGACGTCCTGCTGATAGTCGACGACGTCCAGGCGGGCTGTGGGCGCACCGGCACCTTCTTCAGCTTTGAGGAGGCCGGCATCACCCCGGACATCGTGTGCCTGTCGAAGTCCATCTCGGGCTACGGGCTGCCCATGGCCCTAGTCCTCCTGCGCCCCGAGCTGGACGTCTGGCAGCCCGGCCAGCACAACGGAACCTTCCGCGGCAACAACGCCGCTTTTGTCACCGGCACCGCCGCTCTGGAGAAGTACTGGGCCGACGACGGCGCCTTCCAGCGCTCCGTCGTGAATCGCGGGGGACAACTCGGGGACGGCCTCGCGCGGATCGCGGCGCTGGTGGAGGGCGCGACCTGTCGCGGACGGGGGCTACTGGCCGGGGTCCACTTCCCCGATCCGGAGCTGGCGGAACGGATCGCCGGAGCCGCCTACGAACGACACCTGCTCGTCGAGACCTCGGGGGCGCGGTCCGAGGTCCTCAAGGCCATGCCTGCCCTGAACATCTCCCGGGAGGAGCTCGACGAAGGTCTCGAGATCCTCATGGAGGCCGCGCTTGCGGTGCTTTCCGACGGCCGCCCGCGCACCCCTGCACGGATGGTGGTTCGGGAGACGATGCCCAGCGCCGGCCGCTACTGAGCCTCGGGCCGCACTACGGCATCGTGTCGCGTATGCCAGTGCGGTCCTGGTCCTAGTGCGATCCTCCTCCGGAGGACATGGACATAGACCGCCGGCGTGCGCTCTTCGCCACGGCGCCGACCGCCCGCTCCAGCGGTCCCTGTCCCAGTGCTCGTTGCCATGCCACCGAGAACAGGACCGCCGACACCAGCTGGATCGTGAACCACAGGTAGGGCCGGTCGTAGTGGACCTCGAAGGCCAGCGCGACCAGGTGGGCGGTGTACAGGGACAGAGTCATCGAGCCCATCGCCGAGAGCGGCAGCAACCAGGCGCCGACGGCCCGGGAGAGCAGCAGGAAGAAGCCCAGTACCGCGATTCCTGTGCCGAGGCTCACGGCGATGGCCAGCGGGGCGTTGGTGTGCGGCGTAGCGACCGCGAGCGACCACCAGGTGTCGGTGGGCAACCAGTCCGATCCCCAGACCAGCACGTCGGCCAGTTCTTGCTCGTCTCCTGAGGAGACGGCCAGCAGCCGATCGTAGCCACCCAACCTGTAGATCAGGACGTATGAGGTCGCCTGTGCGCAGACGGACACGCCGACGCCGACCAGCAGCAGGCGGACCTGGACGGCCCTCCTCCGGAGATCGATCCGGCCAAGTCCCATGCCGGCCAGCAGATAGGTGAGATACGCCAGAGCGGGATAGGTCCCCGTCAGCAGCAGCTGAGCGGCCGTCGCCCCGGGCTGCGAGAACAGATCCCCGAACGAGGGGTTCCCGGAGACGAACCCGGGAAGCTCGTCGCGCAGCAGTTGCATGAGCACCGGAGCCATGATCAGGAAGAGCGCCGCCGAGCCGAAGAGCGTCGTCGGGCCCGAGCGCAGGAAGGGGGCGGCCAGCATGAAGAACATGCCGTAGTAGATCAGGATGTTGTCCGCCGGCAAGTCGTCGGACAACAAGGACCCGATGCCCAGCCCCAGCACGGCGGTCAGCGCCGCGCGCACCACGACGGCCACCCGGTCCGCCGTCAGTTCTCTGCCCCCGTGCGGATGAGTCCTCCCTGATGCCAGGGCCAGACCAACGCCGGCCAGCAGCGCAAACAGCGCCGCCGAGTCCCCGGAGAAAAGGATGTGGGACCAGGTCGGCTCCCCGGTCTCGTCGGAGGACGGTAGCACGTGCACGGACATCAGACCGATGAGCGCCAGTCCGCGGGCCGCGTCGACGCCCACCAGGCGCCCGGAAGACTTCGGTGCGGTGTTCCCGCCCCGGGAAGAGCCGGGTTTTGCTGTCCGGGCCGTCCAACGCATCGTTCCCCCTGGTGTGCCAGACCCCGACCGGGAGCACTGCCGGCCGGACCACCCCGCAACTCAGAATCCCGGCGCACCCGAAGCTGACCTGGGCAAAGCATGCAGCCCAAACTTTTGCTTTGGCTAGGAGGTACCTAATGATTTCATAAGATCTGCGCGAGCGGCAGCTCGGACCGCATCGTCGCTTCATGGCGTGTTGTCCGGCGAAGAGTGGGCATTACTTTTGCGACCGGATGCGGGTGAATAGGAGTGAGCGACGATCCGCGCTCCCGCCGGAAGGACGACCACCATGACCGCCATCCCTCGCGCCCATCCCGCCGAGTCGCTCGTGCGCGCCGGCGTCGTCGGAGCGCTCGGCGCCCGGGGCGTCGTCGTCACGTCGGTGGAGATGCTGTTCGACGGCCAGGAGTGGGCCGTGACCGTGTCCCACCACCCGCCGGGGATGTCGGAGAACGACGTGCGGGTGGCGGTCTGGACCGCCGTCCTGAACTACACGGCCGTCTTCGACGTGCACGCCCCCACGGACGGGGTGCGCATCAGCATCGAGGGATGAGCGGTCCGGCGGTGCCGGCACGGATCCGCTCAGCCTGCGGGGTTGACGGTGGTGCGCACGAGGTCGACGGATCCGCCGAGGCTGATGAGCCGGCCCGTGACCGTGTTGCGGGAGAAGATGCTCCACTCGGTGCCGAGGTTGCTGGCAATCCGGTTCTGGGCCAGGTGAGTGCCGACGGTGGCGACGCTGCCTGTACCGATGGCGATGGCGTCTGTGGCCCGCCAGTAGACGTTGGCGGCTCGTCCGGTGCCGCGCATTTGCACGGTCGCCCCGTTGCTGACGGTGATCGTGCGGGCCCGGAAGACGAACCGGGCGCTGGGATCGCCCTGGGCGTCGAGGACCAGGCTGCCGACCGTGAAGGCCCCGGTGGGGCTGGTGTAGACCCCAGGTGTCAGGGTCCCGGTCAGGGTGGCGGCTCGGTGCACCGTGGCCGGCCGGGCGTCGAGGGCGGCGGCCAGGGTGGTCGCGTCGGTCATCGCGCCCGCCGAGGTGGCGTTGTTGCGGTGCAGCGTCCCGCTGTACTCCCCGGAGCCCACCCCGTTGATCGACCCGGTGGGGCTGGTGCCGAGGTCGCCGTTGAGGGAGAAGAACCACCCGGCGGCGGTGCCTTCGTTGACCGCGGTGCGCGCCAGGACAGCGAAGGATGAGACCCGGCCCAGGATGATCTGGGGCAGCGCGGCCACGGACCAGGAGGCGCGGGTGCCGGTGCGGGCGGTGAAGGCGGCGGTGCTCGGCGGCACCGGCCAGGCCGTGAGCCCGGCCAGCACCGCGATACCGGCCACGGCCAGGGCGCCGCGGCGGGCGAGCACGGGCAGCTCCGCGGTGTCGCCGCCGGTCTCCGTGCTCTCGCGCTCATCGTCGTCGTCTCGACTGCGCGGAACGAAGACGACCAGCGTGAACAGCAGCGCCGCCGCCGTCCCGGCGGCCCACAGGCCCAGGGAGAGGTGCCCACCGGTGCCCAGCCACAGGGCCGGGAGGCCGATGAGCGGTACGAGCAGGCGGGCCTGGCCGGTGATCTGTTCACGGACCAGCGGGGCGGAGTCGACGTCCGCGTTGGCGTCCCCGGCGGTGGCGTAGGTGCCGTCCTCGTGGGCGATCACGATCCGGTGCAGGATCGGGCGCTCCCTCCCGTCGGGCCGGGCTTCGGCGGGGCTGATGAACTGCACGACCCCACCGAGCGGCACCGGCTGATCATCCGGCAGGTCGGCGAGCACAACGACGTCACCGGGGTCGACGTGCGGCTCCATCGACCCGGTCTCGATGATGGTGGACTGCCAGCCGAACAGCGCCGGGACCAGCGCGATGGCCGTCAGCGTGGCCAGCAGCAGGAGGTAGATCTGAGCGGCTGCGCCGGTGAACAACCGCACCCAGCCCCACAGCGCGGACGTCACCGTGTCAGGTGTCGGCTCGGCGGTGGGGCTGGGCTCGTGGTGGGTCCGGCTCGTCACGAAGAGGGATCAGGCGGGGTCGTTGCTCTCCAGCTCCCAGACCAGGTCCACGCTCACGTTCGCGACTTGCAGGGCGTCGATCTGCTGCGGGGTCAGGCCGGTGGTGTCGAACGTCCAGGTGCCGCGGTAGGTCGTCGACTCCCCGGCCGTGCCGGCCGTCTGCCACCGGGCGCCGCCGGTGGCGTAGTTGTTGTTGACCTGGGCCAGGGTGGACAGCGACTGAGCAGGCAGGGCGCCGGGCACGGGGCTGAAGCCGTCGCAGTTGTCGAAGGAACCGCCGGTGCCGCGCTCGACGACCAGGTCGATGTGGTCCTGCAGTCCGGCGGCGGAGCCGGAGAGGTTCTGGGTGTAGGCGCGCACCTCGCCGGCGACGGTGGAGTTGGAGGTCACCACGATGCACTTCTGACCGGTCTGGCCCGGAACCAGGTTCTCCACGGTGAAACCGGCGCGGCCGGCGTCGTCGTCGGTCAGGGCGACCTGGCCGGTGGCCCAGGAGTTGCCGGTATTGCGGGTGGTGGCCGTGAAAGCGGCCGTGGAGCCCTGCCAGACCAGCACGCCGGCCACGAGGACGGCGACGGGGGCGGCGGAGAGCCCTGCGATCTTGCGGGCGCGAGGAGCGGGGTGCGCATGGAGGTGGCCTGTTCCGCGACGGCGCCCTTGGTTTCAAGGCCCAGGAGCAGGAGTGTCCTGCACCGTCGCTGATGGAGGGTGAGAGGGGGGCGCGATGCGGCCGTGATGGGGGTCATCGGCCGATCGCGCTCACCGTGTGCGGCCTCCCCGGCGGACTCCAGGACCTTTGTCCACCCCCGACGCCTCCGACCATCGCCCCATGTGCGAAAGAGAATGCGACTCCGTGGCGCGGGCGCAACCTGCCGTCACATGCCTGGAGGCAGCATGGGCCTGTCCGGTGCAGGAGGGATCCTCCCGGTTCGGGCCCCGTCCTGCAGCGGCCGCTACCACGGCCCGGTCTTCCGGTTCGTCGAGCGCCCCGAGGACCGCCCGGGGGACCTCGTCGGCCGGCTTCAGCGGGCCACCGCTCCGGTCACGGCCGAAGCCGCCGGCCCCGCCCTCCAGCACCGGATCTGCGCATTGCTCCATTCGTACCCCGCCATGATTCTGTTCCACCGTGCTTCCGGTGCAGCAGAGAACCGCGTGATGGCGGCACCGTGGTGAAACAGCGGCGGCGTCTTTCACCGGAATGATCGGGAGGAAGGGGCTGCCGCACCGAGAGGTGACGATGACGCGTTCATCCACGTCACCCGTCCGTGCATCTGTCCTCCATCCCGACAAGGGGGCGTATCACGGGGCCTTGGCGATGCCCGCGCCGCGGTCGGCGACGTCGACCGTGGGGGCGAGAGCTCCGGTGTCGGCGTTGGCCATCAGCCGCGTGAACACGGTGGTGGCGGTGGAGGGAAGCGGTGCGGCCAGCACGTCCTCCCACCACAGGGCCGCCACCCCGGCCACATGGGGGCAGGCCATGGAGGTGCCGTTGAAGGAGACCAGGCCGCCGGTCCCGGACTCAGCGGACCAGACGTCCACCCCGGGCGCGGAGATCGACGGGAACGTGTTGGAGAAGCGGGCGATGCCCAGGCCCTCGTCGCCTCGTTGCAGAGCCCCCACGGACACCACCCCGTCGGCGGCGGCCGGAATGGACACGGCGATCTCATAGTCCGGATGGATGTGGCGTCTGCTCTCATTGCCGGCCGCGGCGATGACCACGGTGCCGCGACCGAAGGCGGCATTGTGCTTGACCATCCCCATCAACGCGTCGAACATGCGCAGGTTGGCCCGGTATCCCTCCAGCGCGGCCGAGGTCGCCAGGTCAGGGGGCCACCCCTGCAGCAGCAGCTCACTCACCAGGCCGGGGAAGTCGAAGCCCAAGGACATCGAGACGACGTCAGCGCCCTCCCGCACCGCCCATTGGATGCCGTGGAAGAGCATCTCGGAACTGCCGCTGCCACTGTCCGCCAGCACCTTCCCGATGAGCGCTCTCGGCACTCCCGGCGCAACGCCGATGCGCGTGCCCTCCACATCACGGCCGAAGATCGTCCCCGCGCAATGGGTGCCGTGGCCCTGGACGTCACCGTCCCCGTCACCGGAGAAGTCCTGCTGGATCAGCTCGACCCCGGCGAAGGCCGGGTGCGCAGCGTCGATGCCGGTGTCCAGCACGGCTACCGACACCCCGTCACCCGTCCGTGCGCTGTTGTCCGCCCCCACTGCCTGCACGCCCCACGTGGGTCCTGCTCCTGGCGCTGAGCGGGCCTCAGCGCCCGCCTCGTCGGCCGGGACGGGGGTGATGAGGTGCGTGGGCATGACCGGGGCGACGGCAGAGACCTCGGGGGCGCGGACAGCATCGAGCAGTTCGGCGTTGGTGAGCGTGGCGGTACTGATCTCCGGTGCCACGACCTCCCTGGTCTCGGCCATCCGGGGCGAGGCCCCGATCTGCCCGAACGGGTCGGTCGGGAAGGCGCGGTTGATGTCGCTGAGAATGACGTACTGGCGATTCATGGTTCCCCCTGGACTGATGACCTGCACCGCTCCGTGCACCACCTGCGGCGCCCGGATCAGGTCCGGTGCCTGTGGCCACTCCGGTGGTCGACGTCGTCAGCTTCCGGGGGCACCGGCCCGAAGGTCAATGCCTTCACAACTACCGATATCCATCCGAGACTTCTGGTCGTCGATCACTCGGCGCAGTCAACCGACGGTCGCAACCGCGTGCTGTTGAGCTGAGCGCAGCCGTTCCTCACGGGGCCTCGGCGGTGCGCGGGGTGGTCGATCGCTGATCACTGCGCGCCGAGCTCGTCGTCGACGCCCCGGACATGGCTCGGTGGCAGCGCCACCCCGGGATCGGATATGTCTCGCCCGGCGACCCCGACGCCCTGTCCACCACCGCTGCGCCTGCGGCATGAGCAGGCAACACCACCGGTCCGGGAAGGCGGGAACAGGTCACCACCGCGTTCACGGCGGTGCACGACGGCCACGCGGCCGCGACCCCTCTGACCAGGGACGTCACGGAACGGCGAGTTACCCGAACCATGGACGCCCGGCTCCATGCGTCTGCACCATTGAAGGGTGATCCAGATCCGGCACGAACTGATCAGCGCCCTGCACGAGGTGGCCGTGACCACCCACGACTCGGCGAACACGCCACCTCCTGCTGAGAGGTGCGAGTCGGTCCTGTGCTTGGTGGAAGGGCCTTATCTGGAGGTGCGCGGCGTCCGCACACACGTCCTGGAAGGATGCCAGCCGTTACTCGTGTTCCTCGCTCTCCATGGCGGAAGCGCACCGCGCTGGCAAGTGGCCGGGCAGTTGTGGCCGGAGGTCCAGGAGGAGCGGGCAGCGGGCAATCTGCGGTCAGTATTGTGGCGGCTCCGCAACTCGGGTGCCAGGATCGTCGATGCGGACAAGCGGGCGGTGTGGATACGTGCAGGCGTCGGTACAGACGTTGACATGGTCGAGGACTGGGCTTCCCGCATCACCGGGGGGACAGCGCGCTCGGAGGACTTGAACATCGGGTGGTGGCACCCCGAGGTCATCGATCTTCTTCCAGGGTGGCAGGACGACTGGATCGTCTTCAAGCGGGAGCGGTTGCGCCAGTTGGTGTTGCACGCGCTGGAATCTCTCGTGTCCATACAGATTGCTGCCTCCCGGTATGCCGAGGGCATCCAGGCCGCAATGCTTGCCGTCGAGATCGAGCCGCTCCGCGAGAGCGCTCAGCGCCGGCTGATCGAGGCACACATGGCCGAGGGCAACGTCTGTGAGGCCCATCGGGTGCTGCAGGTCTACCGAGAACTGTTGCACCTCGAAATGGGCTTCCAGCCCTCCGCCGAGCTGATGGCACTTGTGCCCGGCGGGGTTCACGGCGGGAGTTGAGCCCCCGAAACAGTGGTGCGGCGCGGTGGCCCTGCTCGCCGTCCCCGACGCGGCGGGCGACCTGCGCGGTCGGGGACCTAATCGAGCAACTGGAGCGGGACCTCGACGACCTGGGCCTCGTCCGCCGCCGTCACGCCGACGTGCGTGGTCGACACGAGATCGCCGGTGGAGACCTCACCGGACCCGGTGACGTCAACGTGCACGCGCACCGAGCAGCTCGACCGCGGGTCCGGACGCGGCACCGTGAGCTCGACCTCCACGGTGCGCCGGTCGCCCGGATCCGCGTCGTCATCGGGTACGAGCAGGATCGTGCGCTCGGCGACCGTGGTCGCCGCGGCGTCGGCCCTCCCGACGTCCTGCAGGCCGACCGTCGCGCACGCGCCGGCCGGGGGCAGCACCCCCGGGGGCACCTCGAACCGCACGGTGATGAGCATGGCTGTTCCTCCCGACGACGCCGTCCCAGTCAACTCTGTGACCGCCGCCCGGCGCGGTCAAGTGCGTGCGTCCGGCCGTGTGGCGGGGTGACGACCCGGTGACGGCCTCGTGACGGCGGGTCGCTAACGTACGTCTCGTCACACCCACCAGGGGTGCTGAGACGAGGGAGGTGGATCGTGGCCGAAGACACTGATGGCACGGACGTCGGCCAGGACGAGTTCACGCAGGACAACATCGGAGATCTCGGTGACGGCGGCGACGTGCGTACCGGGTACATCCGGCTCACCACCGGCGAACTCAAGGCGCTGCAGTTCAGCGTCGTGGGGAATCGGGCGCTCTTCGAGGGTGACATCGTGCTCGGCACGGTCGACGAGTTGGAGCGCGACACCGCGCTCATCAGCGGTGACGCCGATGGCGTCACCCACGGTGTCGGCATCACCGGCCAGCAGTACCGCTGGCCGAACGCCCTCTTGCCGTACGAGATCGACGCGGGCGTGACGAACGGGGAGGCCCGGGTCGCGGCCGCGATCGCGCACTTGGAGCAGATGACGAAGATGCGCTTCGTCCGCCGGACGGCGGCCAACGCGTCGACGTACCCGAACTACGTGCACGTCATCCGTTCCGACGGGTGCTGGTCGCGCGTCGGGATGCGCGGTGGACGGCAGGAGCTCAGCCTCGCCGACGGCTGCGGGTTCGGCGCCGTGGTGCACGAGTTCCTGCACGCGCTCGGCCTGTGGCACGAGCAGTCGCGCGAGGACCGCGACTCGTTCGTCACCGTGCACTGGGCCAACATCGAGGCCGGCAAGGAGCACAACTTCAACCAGCACATCTCCGACGGCGACGACATCGGCCCCTACGACTACGGGTCGATCATGCACTACGGGACCCACGGGTTCTCGAAGAACGGACAGCCGACCCTCACGCCCAAGCAGGCGGGCGCGAGCATCGGCCAGCGGAGCGGCCTGTCGACAGGCGACATCGCTGCGGTCCACTCGATGTACCGGCTGACCTACACGGTCACCGTCAGCCAGGTGTTCGCCACCGCCCAGTCCCGCAACGGCTGGGCCCATCTCGCCGGCCTCGGATGGCGGCAGGTCGAGCGCCTCACCGACGACGGCGTCACCAACACCTTCGCCCAGCTCGTGTTCGCGCGCGCCTTCGACCGATCGGTGACCGTCGTCGCCGACGGCTCCACCATCTACCAGGTCTACCTGCGGTAGCGACCACCGAAAGGACATCACCATGTGGACAGTCATCAATCAGACCTTCGCGACGCCGCAGGACAAGAACGCCTGGGCACACATCGCGGCCGACAACCTCGGCTGGCGGAAGGTCCAGCCCAACGCGGCGGACGGCGTCACCAACACCTTCCTCGTGCTGGTCGCCGCGAAGGCGTCGGGCAAGCAGGCCAACGTCGTCCTCAACGCCTCCAACGAGATCACACAGGCCTACCTGTGATGACGGGGAAAGGGAGGTGAGTGCGATGAGCAAGGACATCACCATCACCGTGACGGTCCACGGTGGCGAAGCCACCGTCGGCTCGGAAGGTTCGTCGGGGACTTCTGCGGGTTCGCTCGTCGGCGGCGCCCTCGCTCCACAGGATGTCGGGTTCCCCGACGAAGGGTCCCTGGGCCCGGGCGACTCCGGGGCCGACGTTCCCGCGGACGTCGGTACGCTCGGGGCCTCGGGTCACACCGGCTCCTCGGGCGGCGGGTCCGCGGCGGCGGGCGACTTCGACGTCCCGTTGTCGCTGGAACAACTCGCCGGCTCCGCCGACGCGGGCTCGGCCATCGGCAGTGCTGCCGGCGGGGGCGGAGACAGCCCGTTGCCGATCGGAGATCTCGAAGGGGACGTCGACGCTGGAGGGCCCGACGAGCCGGAGGACGTCGGCGCGCCGGAGGCCTGAACAGCTGGTGCAGAGGGCGGGCC
>NZ_JBHVDI010000063.1:0-18687 GCF_042802875.1 Kocuria sp. NPDC057446
GCCCTCCGCACGGAGGGCGGGGAGCGGCGTGCTCGCCCCGGCTAGCTCTTGAAGCCGTCGCCGACGTTGCGGGCGGCGTCCTTCAGGTGCTCGCCGGCCTGCCGGGTGGTCCCGGCCGTCTTCTGCGCCTGGCCCTCGGCCTGCAGGTCGCGGTTGTCGGTGGCGTCACCGACCGCCGCCTTGGCCGAGCCGACCGCCTTGTCGGTCGCGTTGCGGATCTTGTCGTCGAGTCCCATCGGGATCTCCTTTCGTGCCCCGGCGTCCTCGGCCGGTGATTTTCTGCCGGGGTCCTGCGCCGTGGGGCCGGCGCGGGGGCCCGGCGGGGCGGGGCGCCGGCTCAGGCGGCCCCGGGTCCGGGGTGCCGGCAGTCCTCGACCTTCGCGTGGAGCTGCCGCTCGTCGACGGCCTCGACCGCCTCGGCCATCGCGTGCAGGAAGGCGGTCACGGTGGCGGCCTCCTCCGCGGAGAGCGCCCGGGCGGCGCTGAGCATCCTCTCGTGCATGGCCCCGAGGGTGGAGCGGACCTCGCAGTCGGCCTCCTCGGTGGCCACGATCACCAGCGCCCGCCGGTCCGTGGGGTGGGGGCGGCGGGCCACGTGGCCGCTGCGGGAGAGCCGGTCCAGCAGCGTGGTGGTGGAGGCCGAGGAGATGCCGAGCCTGATCGCCAGGTCCCGCGGGCTCATCGGGGTCCCGGCGCGATCCGCCTCAAGCAGGTAGCGCAGGGCCAGCACGTCCTTCTCCCCCATGCCCATGGAGTTGCGGGTGCGCAGGCGCATGGCGGACTCGGCCGCCCGGTAGGTCCGCAGAGCCTCGAGCACCTGCACCGCCGGAGGGCGCTGCCCCTCGGCGGCGTACCAGTAGCCGGACGAGGTGGTGGGTTGTGCGCTCATGGGACCAGTGTAGTGGATCTATAAATCAGAAGGGCTGATAACTAGACAATCTAGTAATACTCCTGTTCGATGGGGATCGTGCGGTCCTGTGAGGGAGGGCACGCGGTCGCAGAGGAATGATGCAGGAGACGCAAGGAAGAGGTCGGACAATGAGCCAGCAGCTGCACCCCGGATCCACCGTCGAGACGACAGAGCACACCCCCCTCCGGGCGGTCCGGAACGGCCCCGGGGCGGTTCCCGCCGCCCCCGTGCACTGCGGGCGGCCCATGCCGGTGCGCACCCTCGACTTCGCCGAGGTGCAGGACCGCGTCAACCACGCCGTGGCCCAGGCCGCGATCGACGGCCGGCGGGTGCACGCCTGCGCCTGCGGCTTCCTGCAGGAGACGCCGGCCGCGGCGGGCACAGTGCCCTCGATCGTGCCCGACGGCGAGGCGATGCTGTTCCGCCCGTTCTTCACCCGGCGGGTCCTCGCCGCGGCCGGCCGGGTCGAGGCCGCCGAGTGGGCCTTCGACCAGGCCGTGGCGGACGCCGGGCCCCTGGCGCCCCATGACACCGCGGACACCGCGGAGCAGGCGCGGCGCCTGTGCGCCTTCGAGGCCGGGCTCGAGGCCGAGCGCTGGCGGCTGGACCAGGCCGTCGAGTCCCTGCGGGACGAGCTCCGCCTGGCCGTGCGCCACGACGTGCCGATCACGCTCCTGGCCCGCGAGGCCGCGCTCGACGAGGAGTACGTGGTGGACCTGCTGCACCTGGGCGACATCCCCACGGGCGCCCCCGCGAGCTCTTCCGCGAACTCTGCGGCGAGCTCTTCCGCGATCTCTCCGGCGGACGGGACCGGCCGCGCACTCGCCGAGGCCTGCTGAGCCTCCGGGCCGCGACCGCCGGGCCGCTACGCTGGAGGGGCCCCGCACCGCCCCCGCGCCCCGGAAGGACACCCGTGAAGTCGATCGTCGCGAGCCTGCTCGTCCTGGCCCTGGTGGTGACGTCCGCCGGGGCGCTGCTGACCACCGTGGACGCCCAGGAGTGGCTGCCCGTCGTGGTGCTCGCGGCCCTCGCCTACCTGGCCACGTTCACCCTGTACCGCCGCGTGCGGGACCGCTACGCCGACCGCCGCGACTGATCCCGGCGGGAGCGGCGCCACGCCCGCCACGCCCCGGTGGACCACAGGGCCCACAGCACCAGCAGCGGCTGGAACAGCAGCCGCACGGCCCGGGCGCGGTCGGTGTCCAGGCCGAAGGCGTCGGTGCGCGTGAGGTACTGCGAGACGTTGCCCGGGAACACGGCCACGAAGAACGCCGCGGTCAGCCACCCCAGCAGCACCCGGCGCCGGGGCAGGAGGACCAGCGCGGCGCCGAGGACGATTTCCACTACCCCGGAGCCGAGCACCACGGCGTCGTCGGGCACGGGCACCCACGGGGGCACCTGGGCCGTGAACTCCTGCCGGGCCACCGTGAGGTGGCTGATCCCGGCGCCGAGCAGGACGAGGCCCAGCAGCACCCGGGCGAGCGTGCGCGGCAGGGAGGCGGCCGGTGCCTCCGGCCGGGCGGACGAGGTCATGCCCGCAGATTAACAGGGCGGGCTCAGGAGCGGTCGAAGTCCGCCTTGCGGATCAGCCCGTGCACGCCCACGGTGCGGTCCACCACCTGGGAGACGGCGAAGTCCGCGGCGGCCGAGAGGTAGGCGTAGGCCACGGCCCGCTCCATGCCCTTGTCCTGCTCGAGGAAGTCGAGGGCGTTGAGCACGGCCCGGCGCATCGCCACATCGAGATCCGAGTTCTGCTCGCCGCCGCCCGCGCCGTCCGGGTCGGAGAGCCCGATGGGGATCCAGTGCTCGGCGGTCTCCGCGAAGGGGTAGTCGTGGGCCACGGAGGGGGCGTCCCCCTCACCCGCCTTGCAGACCGTGAGCCGGAACGTGCCGCGCAGCGAGCCCTCCATCGCGGTGAGCGCCACCTCGCCGTCGCCCATGGCCATGTGCGGGTCCCCCACGTAGAACAGGGCCCCGTCCGTCCGCACGGGCAGGTAGAAGGTGGAGCCCACGCCGAGGTGGTGGATGTCGATGTTGCCCCCGCCGAGCGTCGGCGGGATCGAGTTGAGCAGGTCGTCGGTGGGCCCCGAGCCCCGCTGGTGGGCGACGCCCATCATGCCCATGAACGGCCGCAGCGGGAAGCGCACGGCCCCGCCGGCCATGACGCCCTGGCCGTGCTCCACGGGGGTGAACGTGGAGACGTTGCCGTACTCCTCCGGGTTTCCGGTGGACCGGCCGTCCGTGCCGACCGGGGGCATCACCTCGTCGAGCCCGATCCCGGCGGGGGCGCCGCCGTCGGCGGTCCGCGGCAGCGCCCCCTTGCCGTGCCGGCTGGAGACCACCCCGTAGGGCACGCGCAGATCGGCGCGCAGGGTCTCGATCTTCAGCACGTCGCCCGGGCGGGCCTCCTCGACGAACACGGGGCCGGTCACCACGTGCGGGCCGTCCCGGTCGAAGTCCCGCTCGGTGCGGTCGTAGTCCCGGGCGATCTCGACGGCGTCGTCGAGCACCCGCGAGCGCGGCACGCCCTGGCCGGCGAAGAACTCCACGGGGTCCCGGCCCTGGTCCTCGAGGATCCCCTCGTGGGAGACGGCGTCGATGGTGACGGTGCGCCCCGAGCGCATGCGCAGCGAGGGCTCGGCGTCCACGGACGGGACGTAGCCCCAGAGCACGCCGTCCACCTCGGAGGGCAGGTAGTGGTCCCCGGGGATCGGCTCTCGGCCCGGCTGGAGGACGGTGCCGCGGAAGCCCGGCCGGCCGCCCGGAAGAAGGTGCGCCGCCCCAGACCTCGCTGGAGTTCGTCGGCGGCGCGGCGGGCGAAGTGCTCGGTCATGGGTGTCTCCTGAGGTCAGGGCGGCTTTCTCGACTGCCTTCGACCCTAGGGAGACGGTGTTACGGGTTCGGGGTCCCCGTGTTTCCGCGCCGTGGCGGAGTGCATCGGCGGTGGGGGCGGGGGTTTGGACAGGTCACCGGGCGCCCCGGCCTGGTGCCACCGGCGGCGACAGCCCGACCTCGTTGTCGGGACCGCGCACGGACGCCCGCGTGACCTGCGTCACCCACAGTAGGGGGTGACCGGGTGATCTAGCGCATCCCCTGCGAAATATGACGGTTACGAATGCACATCGATCGGCGCGGGGTCGCGGGGCTCCCGCGCGCGGGGGACGGTCAGCAGAAGTCGGCCTTGCGGATCCGGCCGTGGGCGCCGGCGGAGCTGTCCTCCAGCCGGGTCACGGCGAACTCCGCGGCGCTCGAGAGGTACGCGTGGGCGATCGGCCGGTCCATGCCGCGGTCCCGCGCCAGGAAGTCCACCCCGGCGCGCACGGCCTGCTGCATGGCCGCGGTCAGGCAGAACGTCCGCTCGTCGGCGGCCTCCGTCCCCGAGCGGCCGACGACGATCCAGTGCTCGTCGGTCTCGGCGAACGGCTGCCGGTGCGCCACGGCCGGCACGTCCTGGGCGCCGGTCCGGCACACGGTCACCCGGAAGGTGCCGCGCAGGGGCTGTCCGGCCGCCCCCAGGGCCCGGTGGAGCTCGCGGGGGCAGAAGGCCGCCCCGTCCGCGCGGACCGGCAGGTAGGCGGTGCACCCGGTGCCGAGCGGTCCGTCGGAGGCCTCGGGGTCCAGGACGTGGAGCACCTCGACCTTGAGCACGTCGCCGGAGCGGGCCGCCGGCAGGAGCACCGGACCGGTGACCTCGTGCGGGCCGGGCCCGTCGAGGGCGGGGATGTCGCGGGCAGTCACGTCGAAGGCGGTCACGTCGCGGCCGGGGATGTCGAGGCGGAGCACGCCGGGAGCGTGCCCGGCGGGGGCCTCCGGTTGCTGCCCGGCCGTCCGGCCGTCCTGCTGATCGGCCGGGGCTTCCGTGGGGGCCTCGGCCCGGGGCTCCGGGCGGTCCTCGGGGCGGGAGTCCGCGGGCGGCTGCGGGCGCTGGAAGCCCGGCACGCCCAGGCCGGAGGAGGGGTGGGCGGCCCGTGCGGCCGCGGCGCGGGCCCGGGCCTCGGCGTCGGCCTCGGCGGGGACGGGATCGGTGCGGGCGGGTCCGGCGGCGGTGCCGCCCACCACGCGGAGGACCGGCCGGCGCGCGTGCGGCACCGAGGGCGCGGGTCCTGGTCCGGCGTGCTCGGTCATGGGCTGCTCCTTGGGGGCGGGGCGAGCGGTTCTGCTCCGAGGATAGGAAGTGCGTGTTACTGCATCCGGCACGTCGTGTTTCCGGAGCATGACGTTCCTCATAACGACTCGAAGCATGCCACGGACGGGCGGGCAAGCCCCACAAATGACAATTGCGACGAAACGGCTCCCGTGCCGCCCGGGTCACACATGCGTCATCCTCGTCTGAGACGTCCGCGCACCCCCGACTCCCCAGGAGGACCCATGAACGCCGCCGCGACCGATCTGCTCCACCTCGACGCCGACCTCAGCGCCGAGGAGCTCGAGACCCGGGACGCGGTCCGCGAGTTCGTGGACCGGCGGATCCGGCCGAACATCGCCGGGTGGTTCGCGGACGCCGTCTTCCCGCAGGAGATCGTCCCCGAGATGGCGCAGCTCGGGCTGCTCGGCATGCACCTGCAGGGCCACGGGTGCGCCGGGAAGTCCGCGGTGCAGTACGGCCTCGCGATGCAGGAACTCGAGGCCGGCGACTCCGGGATCCGCACGTTCGTCTCCGTGCAGGGCTCGCTGGCGATGTCCGCGATCGCCAAGCACGGCTCCGAGGAGCAGAAGCAGCGCTGGCTGCCGGGGATGGCCGCCGGCGAGATCATCGGGTGCTTCGGCCTCACCGAGCCCACCGCCGGCTCCGACCCCTCGACCATGGCCACCACCGCGGTGCGCGACGGCGACGGGTGGGTCCTCAACGGCGCCAAGCGCTGGATCGGTCTCGCCTCGATCGCCCACGTGGCCGTGATCTGGGCCCAGGCGGTCGACGAGAGCGGACAGGCGCGCGTCCGCGGCTTCCTCGTGCCCACGGACACCCCCGGCTTCACCGCCACGCCGATCGAGCCGAAGCTGTCCATGCGCGCCTCCATCCAGTGCGACATCGACCTCGAGGACGTCCGGCTGCCCGCCGACGCCCTCCTGCCGGAGAACCCCGGTCTGCGGGGACCGTTCTCGTGCCTCAACGAGGCCCGCTACGGGATCGTCTGGGGCGCCCTCGGCGCGGCCCGGGACAGCTTCGACGCCGCGCTGGCCTACTCGCAGCAGCGCATCCAGTTCGACCGGCCGCTCGCGGCCTACCAGCTCTCGCAGGCGAAGCTGGTGGGCATGGCCCTGGAGATCCAGAAGGGGCAGCTGCTGGCGCTGCGGATCGGGCGGCTCAAGGACGAGGGCCGCCTGGAGAACCACATGATCTCGGTGGGCAAGCTCAACAACTGCCGGACCGCGATCGAGGTGTGCCGGGAGGCGCGCACGATGCTCGGCGGCAACGGGGTCACCCTCGAGCACTCGCCGCTGCGCCACGCCAACAACCTGGAGTCGGTGCGCACCTACGAGGGCACCGACGAGGTGCACACCCTCATCCTGGGCCAGCACCTGACCGGGCACTCCGCGTTCCGCTGAGCACGCGTCGACCGGACCCCCGTGGGGCGGGGAGCGCCGGCAGGGACACCCGCCGGGGCGTCCCTCGGGACCGCGAGGCCTGACGAAGATCACACCGGGAGGCATGGGAGACCGGGGCGAACGCGCGTAGGCTCGAAAGACACCCTCCCCTTTCGCTCGGGCTCGACGACGCGCTCGCTGCCCGTCCCTGCGCCCTCCCCGGAAGGACCCGCCGTGTCCGCACCCCGCACCGCCCTGCTCCAGGTGGTCAATGCCCCCGGCCCCGCCGGCACCCGCCTCGCCATCTTCGCCCTGGCGATGGGCGGCTTCGGGGTGGGCACCACCGAGTTCGCCTCGATGGGCCTGCTGCCCTTCATCGCCGAGGACTTCGGCGCGTCGATCCCCGCCGTCGGCCAGTCCATCTCGCTCTACGCCCTGGGGGTGGTGGTCGGCGCGCCGCTCATCACGTCCCTCGCCGCCCGGGTGGAGCGCAAGACCCTGCTGCTGGCGCTGATGCTCACGTTCGTGGTGGGCAACGGGCTCTCGGCCGCCGCGCCCTCCCTCGAGTGGCTCTACGCGGCCCGGTTCCTCGCCGGGCTGCCCCACGGCGCGTACTTCGGGGTAGCCGCCGTGGTGGCCTCCTCCCTCGTGGCCCGCGAGCGCCGCGGCACAGCCGTGGCCCGGGTGATGCTGGGTCTCACGATCGCCAACATCGTGGGCGTGCCTTTCGCCGCGGCCCTGGGCGGGGCCCTCGGCTGGCGCTCCGCCTATCTGCTGGTGGTGCTCCTGGGCGCGCTGACCATCGCGGCCCTGGCCCTGTGGGTCCCCCGCACCCGCAACGAGGGGATGGCCTCCGCGGCCCAGGAGGTCCGGGCCCTGGCCCGGCCCCAGGTGGCGCTGACCCTGCTGGCCGGGGCGATCGGCTTCGGCGGCATGTTCGCGGTCTACACCTACATCTCCCCCACCCTCACCGAGCTCACCGGTCTCGGCATCGGCACCGTGCCGTGGGTGCTGGCCGTGTTCGGCGTGGGCATGACCGTGGGCTCGCTGCTGGCCGGCCCGCTCATCGACCGCTCGATCGAGCGCACCGCCCTCGGCGCCGGTGCCGTGTCCGGCGTGGCCCTGGCGTTCTTCGCGCTGTTCGTCCACGTCCCCGTCGCGGCCGTCCTGGGGGCGCTGTGGATCGGCATCATGGGCTCGATCTTCACGACCTCGCTCCAGGTGCGCCTGCTGCGCGAGGCCAAGGACGCCCCGTCCCTGACGGCCGCGATGAACCACGCGGCGTTCAACCTGGCCAACGCCGTGGGCGCGTTCCTCGGCGGGGTCGTCATCTCCGCGGGCTGGGGCTACCGCTCCCCCGCCTGGGTGGGCGTCGGCCTGGCCGCGGCCGGTCTGCTCGTCCTGGGCTACGCGGCGCTGCGGCGCCGCAGCGCCCCGGCCGAGACCCGGTAGCACCGTTGCGCGCGGTCCCCCCGCGCGGAACCGCCGGTCAGCGCCCGGACGCCACGGGCCGCCGGGATCCGCGGGCGGGACCGAGGCAGACCGCACCCACGACCAGCAGCCCCGCCGCGAGGACGACGACCGCGGCCCAGAAGACGAGCTCGGACCCCGGCGTGAGCGAGTGCACCACGGCGACGGCGGGATCGACGGAGGGCAGCTCGCAGACCACGGAGGGCGGCCACCACGTGCGGTGGCCGACGGGCTGCTCCCCCGGCAGCAGCTGCGCACTCCCCGCCGCGGAGGCGGCGCACGCCGCGTCGGGGTTGCCGCGGCTGCGGAACGCCACGTAGACGAGGTCCAGGAGGACGGCGAGCAGCGCCCCGAGCATGGCCACCACGGCCAGGGGATAGAGGAAGGCACCGGACAGGGGCGGTCGTCCGGCCGGGCGGGAGCTCATGGGGCGAGAGCCTACCGGCGTGCTGCGCGGACCGGCCGCGCGCCACGGCACGCCTCGGCCCGGCACGCCTCGCCACGGCACGCCTCGGCACGTCCGGGGACGGTGCCGTGCCGGGCGGTGTCCCATACTGGACCGACATCGGCAGTCGGACCCCTGGAGGCGGACGGACATGGACGCTCCCGAGCGAGCACGGCGCCGGCGGGGCATCGCGCTCTGCGCGGCGGTCGCGGCCGCGGGTCTGCTCACGAGCGCCCTGGGATGGCCGACGGCCCGGTCCCTCGCGGCGTACGGAGAGCTGGCGTGGACCAACGCCGTCACGGGGGCGCTCAGCACGGTGCTGGGGACGCTCCTGCTGGTCGGTCTCGTGCGCCGGCGGCTGCGGCCCACCGGTGACCGGGTGGTGCTCGGGCTGTTCCTCGTGCCGCCCGGCCTGATCGGGCTGCTGGTCCTGGGCGGGCGGCTGCCGCCGCTCGTGGAACCGGTGCTGGGTCTGTTCCTGCTGTGGCCGGCGATCTTCGCCGCCCTGCTGTTCATGCCCCAGCGGCCGGCCTCCCTCAGCCCGGCCGGCGCTCCCGGGACAGCACGCTCCGGCGGGTGACGCGCACCAGGGCGGCCACCAGCCGTTCGAGGGGGCCCTGCCCCATGGCCCGGTGCCAGAGGAGGGCGAAGGCCATGGCCACGCCCACGTGGATCACGAACCACACCGGCTGGTCGTAGTGCACCTCGGTGGCCAGGGCCAGCAGGTGCGCGGAGTACACGGTGAGCGTCATCGAGCCCATCGCGCTCAGCGGCAGCAACCAGGTCCCGACGCGGCGGGCCAGCAGGAGGAACACCCCCAGGGCGGCCACGGCCGAGCCCAGGCCCAGCAGCAGGGCCGGCGGGGTGTTCGTGTACGGCCCGCCGACCGCCAGCCACCACCACGTGCTCGTCGGCAGCGTCGGGTCGGGGCCGAACACGATGATCTCGGTGACGAGCTCCTCGTCCATGCCGGGGGTGCGGGCCACCAGACGGTCCAGACCGCCGGCCGGGACGACGAGCACCCAGGAGACCAGCGCGGCGCCGGCGGCCAGCAGCACCCCACCCAGCACCAGCCCCGCCTGAACCCGGAGCGCGGCCAGGTCCAGCCGGCCGAGGGCCAGACCCGTCAGCAGGTAGGCCAGGTACGGCAGCGCGGGGAAGGTCCCGGTCAGCAGCAGCCGGGCCGCGGTGGCGCCGGGGTCCGCGACGAGGTCGAGGTAGTCCGGGTTGTAGCGCTCGACGGCCGGCAGGACGTCCCGCAGCAGGTGCACGAGCACGGGACCGGCCAGGGCGAAGCATCCCGCCCAGACGAACAGGGCCTGCGCGGACAGGCGCAGGAACGGGATCGCCAGCAGGAAGAAGGCGCCGTAGTAGACGAGGATGTTGACGGCCGGGACCTCGTCGATGGTGTTCCCGGGCAGCACGTGGTTGATCACCAGCCCCAGGCCCGCGATCAGCAGCGCGCGGACGGCCACGCCCGCCCGGTCGGCGGTCATCGCCCGGCCGGTGTGCGGTGTCCGGCCACCGGTGCTGAACGCCAGGCCCACCCCGGCCAGGAGTGCGAACAGCGCCGCGGAGCGGCCGGCGAAGACGGTCCACTGAGCGGTGGGCTCGAAGGTCTCCGGGTCCCACGAGGGCAGGATGTGGATCGCGATCATCCCGATCAGGGCCAGACCCCGGGCGGCGTCGACCCCGACGAGGCGGCGCTTGCCGGGCGCGGCGGCCGGGTCGGGCCTGGCAGCCGGATCGGTCCTGGCTGCCGGGTCGGGCGGCCTGCCGGTCCGGCCGGTGGCCGAGGTCCCGTCCGCGCGAGGAGTGTCCGGGCCAGGAGTCTCCGGGCGCCGGGCGGGAGGCTGTGCCCACGGCCCGGTCCTGGGCGGGTGGCCCCGGGGTTCGGTCATGGCAGCTGCCCCCTCAGCGCGTGGCGCCGGCGGACCCCCTGCCCACCGGACCGGCCCGGAGGACCGGTGTGCCCTCCACCTTTGCTCGTGCGCATGTGCTGGGCTTTTCGAAATGCTGTGTTTCTGCTGTGACGCCGGGCGGCGCGCCTGACCGAGAGCCGTCCGGCGGCGGCCGCCGGGTGGCCGTGGGGCTCCTCGCGGACGCGGGACCGGGACGGCCTCGGGGCCTACACGGCCTCGGGGCGCCTCGACGGGCGGAGGGCGCCCAGGACGGTGCGCACCCGGCGTGCCGCCCCCGCGCCGGCGGGAGCGGTGACCGGAGCGGTGATCGTGCCCGACGACGACGGGACCCCGACGGGGCGCTGGGCCGCCGTGTGCCGGTAGGCCATGGCCTGCAGCTCCACCACCGGGTACTCGAGGCTGCGCCGGGCCGCCTCGGAGGGGCGGATGGTGGCGAAGGCGGTGGCCGCGTCCCGTAGGGAGCGCGCGGCGATGAACGGGGCGGCCGCCTCGACGTGGGGCCGCACCGCGTGGCGGTAGACGGCGCGGTCTGACTCGGCGCAGTCCTCCCACGGGGGCGCTGCGGGATGGGCGGCCCGCTCGTACTGGGCGCGGGCGGCGGCCTCGACGGCGTCGGTGATGGTGATGGTGCGCATGTCCGCTCCTGGGCTGTGGGGTGGGTGACTGGTTCGACGTGCTTCCAGCCTCCGGCCGGAGTCTGTGCCGGGCCTGGGCGGCCACGCCCGGCTTTCCTGTGACTGGCGGCAGCACGGCACAGGCTGCGCACAGCTTCCACAGGACGTGCGCCTCATCTGGTGGGCAACAGTGGCGGTGTCACGTCCGCCCCGCACCGGGAGCTCCCATGTCCTACTCCTCCAGCTTCTCCGTCCTCACCGAGGTCCTGCCCCGGCTGACCCACCCGGACGGCTCGCCGATCCGGGTGCTGGTCGTGGACGACGAGCCGGCCCTGGCCGATCTCGTGGCCATGGGCACGGGCATGTGCGGATGGGACGCCCGGATCTCCCACGAGGGCTTCGACGCCGTCGCCCAGGCCCGCGACCTCGCCCCCGACGTGCTGGTCCTGGACCGGATGCTGCCCGGCCTGGACGGTCTGGAGGTCCTCTCCCGGATCCGCCAGTCCTATCCGGAGGTGCCGGTGCTGTTCCTCACGGCCGAGGACACCGCGGCGGACCGGATCGAGGGCCTGGCCTCGGGCGGGGACGACTACGTGACCAAGCCCTTCTCGATCGAGGAGGTGCTCATCCGGCTGCACCGGCTCGTCCAGCGCTCCGGGGCCGCCGCCCAGGACAGCGCCACCCTGGTGGTCGGGGACCTGGTGCTCAGCATCGACAGCCGCGAGGTCACCCGCGCCGGGGCGCCGATCGAGCCGACCACCACCCAGTTCGAGCTGCTGCGCCACCTGATGGAGAACCCGCGCCGGGTCCTGTCCAAGGCCCAGATCCTGGACAACGTGTGGCACTACGACTGCTCGGGCCAGGCCAACATCGTGGAGCTCTACATCTCCCACCTCCGCAAGCGGATCGACGCCCGCCGCGCCCCGATGATCCACACCGTGCGCGGGGCCGGGTACGTCATCAAGCCCGCGTCCTGATGCCGTCCGGCCCGCTGGCCACGCACCGCCCGCCGGACCCGCGGCCGGAAACGCGGCCGGGCTCGTCACCGGCCCGGCACCGAGGTCGGGGAGGTCGGCCACGCCCTGAACTCCCTGCTCGAGAACGTGGACTCGGCCCTGGCCGCGCGCCAGCACTCCGAGACCCGGCTGCTGGAGTTCGTGGCCGACGCCTCCCACGAGCTGCGCACTCCGCTGGCGGCCGTGCGCGGCTACACGGACATGCTGCGGCTCACCGAGCCTCTGACCGACACCGGCCGCGCCTCGCTGGCCCGGGTCGAGCAGCAGACGCTGCGGATGAGCGCCCTGGTCGAGGACCTGCTGCTGCCGGCCCGCCTGGACGAGGGCCGCCGCCCGGAGCTGCGGGACGCGGACCTCGGCGAGCTCGTGCTCGAGGCCCTCACCGACGCCTCGGCCGCCGGCCCCGACCACGACTGGGCCCCCGACGTGCCGGAGGAGCCCGTGCCCGTGCGCGCGGACGTCGCGCAGCTCCACCAGGTGCTGGCCAACCTGCTCTCCAACGCCCGCAAGCACACCCCGCCCGGCACCGCGGTCACCGCCGCCGTGCGGACCACCCCGGACGGCTGGGCGGAGGCCTCCGTCCTGGACGCGGGCCCGGGCATCCCCCGGGAGTTCCGGTCCCGGCTCTTCGAGCGCTTCAGCCGCCTGGACACCTCCCGGCAGACCCGGGAGGGCAGCACCGGACTGGGTCTGTCGCTCGTCCGCTCGGTGGTCCAGGCGCACGGCGGCACGGTGGACGTGGAGTCCCGCCCGGGCCGCACCCGCTTCACCGTCCGGCTCCCCCTGGCCGCGCCCTGACCCTGCAGCCCCGGGGGCGCCGGTGAGATCCCCACACCGTGCCCACCCCGTCCGCCGCGCGGGATGCCCGGGACCCGCCGCGCTCAGCGCCGGCGGAGGCCTCGTTCCCGGCGTCGCCGGCGGCGGAGCCAGCCCGCCGGGCCGCCGTCGACGAGCAGGTGGCGGGTGTGGGGGTCCAGGAGCATCAGGTAGGCCGTGAAGAGCAGGGCGGTGGCGAACGCGATCGTCGAGGCGTCGACCGGCAGCTCGATGAAGGGCCACACCGAGAGCTGGTCCTGGGCGCCGAAGATCACGAAGAAGGTGATCACGACGTACAGGGACCGGATCTGCCAGTTGTCCCTGATCCCGGTCACCGCCAGGAACGGGATGAACCAGAGGATGTACCAGGGCTGGATGATCGGGGACAGCAGCACCAGGGCGGCGAAGGCCAGACCGAGCCGGCGGACCACCTGGTGGTCGTCCCCGCGGAACATCAGCAGCAGGACCAGACCGATGGCGGCGTACTGCAGGACGTCGCGCAGCACCGAGGCCAACGCCTCGCCCGGCAGGCCCGCCGCGTCCGCGAGACCGCGGACCTGCTGGCCCAGGAACCCCGAGGGCGAGTACCCGGTGAACCCCGGGGTGGGATCGACCAGCGCCCAGACCCACCCGGTGCCCAGCTGGTAGGGGAGCCCGCTCAGCAGCAGCACCCCGAAGCTGATCGCCGCCGTGGCCGCCCACAGGGCGAACTTCCGGCGCCACGACGCCTTCGGACCCGCCCACAGGAGCCCGATGAACGGCAGCAGCAGGATGGTGATCGGCTTGATCCCGATGGACGCGGTCACCAGCAGGACACCCGTCACCGGACGGCCCGTGGCCGCGAAGTACGTGCCCGCCACGGCCAGTCCGAGCATCAGCGCGTCGTTGTGCGCGCTGGCCACGAAGCTGATGAGGAACAGCGGATTGGCCACCGCGATCCACAGCGCACGGGCCGGGTCGATCCCGTGCAGCCGCGCGAGCCGGGGCACGTACACCACGCAGAGCAGGACGCCCACGCAGGCCAGGATGCGGAAGTACAGGACGGAGAGGTCCGGCTGGGCGCCCGTGAGCGCCACGACCGCCCGCGCCAGCCACAGGAAGTACGGCCCGTACGGCGTCCGGGCCTCGGCCCAGGCAGGGTCCGTCCCCAGCATGAACCAGTTCTCCAGGGCGGAGATCCCGGTGGTGTACGGGTTCTGCCCCGCCAGCATCAGGCGGCCCTGCCCGTTGTAGGCGTACACGTCCCGGGAGTAGATGGGCACGGCGAAGACCAGGGGCAGCGACCAGGCACCCACGGCCAGCAGCACGGAGCGCTGGGCGCCGGTCGGCCAGCCCCGGAGCCTCTGCCCCAGCCGGAGCCAGGAGCGTACCAGCAGCATGGCGCCGACGGTCAGCAGCACGGTGGAGGCGTAGACGCCCCACCCCTCGACGCGCAGCGCGATGACCAGGGGGTGGCGGACCATGGGCGAGCCGTTGGCGATCCACCCGGTGCCGACCGATCCGGCGAGCATCATCAGGGAGCCGACGAACCCCTGCAGGACGGCGACGTGCGCCCGCGGGTTCGGGCTGGGATCGGACCTGCCCTGGTGGAGCGGGACGGCAGTGGCGCTCCGGTCCCCGCGACCCTGCGGCGCCTCCCGATGTGATCCCCCTGCCGTCATGACGTGCGCCGATCCCCTCCGTGTGTCGCTGTTGGGCGGACAGGTGTGCAGATCGCCCCCGGGGGAGCGGTGTTTCCGCCATGATGCCACCTCCTCGCCGCGGCGGTGCGAGACGCCGCCGGTCCCCTCCTCCGGTCCACTGCGCCGGTCCACTCGGCCGGACGGTTCCGGGCCGGGTCCGCGTGCGGATCATGACGCCCGATCGGGGCGGACCCGGGCCGGGCACGTACCATGGGGGTGCGGCAGGCCTGCGGTCCTGCGATCCCACCCCCATCGACGAGGATTGCCCATGTCCACGGACACGACCTTCAGCATGCTCACCCGGCTCCGGAACCGCCTCCCGACCGAGCGGTGGCAGGCGTGGTCGAGGTCCCCGCGCGGTCTGCTCGTCGGCTTCGTCGCGATCCACCTGGTGTTCCTCGGGTACGCCCTGAGCCTGTCCCTGTCCGGCGCGGCCTTCAGCGACACCTACATCTACCGTGCGTGGGCCGAGGCCGGCTTCGACGACCAGAACCTGAACGGGGAGCCCACCCCCTGGGTCTATCCGGTGCTGGCACTGGTGCCGATCGCGGTGGCCGGCGCGGCAGGTCCGGGACCGTACTTCTTCCTCTGGGTCCTGATGATCACCGTGCTCAACGGCTGGGCCGTGGGGAAGCTGACGGACTGGGGCCGCGACCGGAGCGCCTTCCCGGCCGCGTGGTGGTGGCTCGGCTTCGTCTTCCTCATGGGGTGGCTGGGCTTCGCACGCGTGGACGGGCTCACCGCGCCGCTGGTGCTCATCGCCCTGGTGTACGGTGCGGCGCACCCGGTGGCCGCCTCGGCCCTGCTCAGCGTGGCCACCTGGATGAAGGTCTGGCCGGCGGCCGTCGTGCTCGCGCTCGTCACCGTGGCCCGCCGCCGGGTGGCGGTCGTGGTCACGGGGATGCTGGTCAGCGTGGCCGCGGCCGGGGTCGCCGCCGCCATGGGCGCGCTGCCGAGGCTTTTCGACTTCCTCACCCAGCAGGGGGACCGGGGCATGCAGCTGGAGGCCACCTTCACCACCCCGTGGCTGTGGCTGTCCGTGCTCGGGGTGGACGGGTCCCAGATGTACATGAACACGGAGATCAACTCCATGCAGGTGGACGGCCCCGGCACGGGGACGATGGCCGTGCTGATGCAGCCGCTGCTGCTGGTGGCCGCCGCCGTCGTGGCCGTCCTGATCGCCCGGGCCCTCCGGCACGGCGAGCGGACCGGCGGCGCCGACCGCACCGAGCTGCTGCTGGCCGGATCGCTGACCATGGTCACCGCGTTCATCGTGTTCAACAAGGTCGGCTCCCCGCAGTTCATGGTGTGGCTGGCTCCGGCCGTGGCCGTGGGGCTGACCCACCACTGGCGGACGTGGCGGGTGCCGGCGGCCATGCTCATCGCCATCGCCCTGGCCACGTTCCTCATCTACCCGCTGTTCTACTGGGAGCTGAGCCACAACCACCCGGGGATGGCGCTGGTGCTGACCCTGCGCAACGCCATGCTGGTCGTGCTCCTGTGGTGGTCGACCCGCCGCCTGTACCAGCTGGGCACGCGGCGTCCCGCCGCCGCGCCCGCCGCGCAGGAGGTCTGAGATCTCCGCCGCCTTCTTCGACCGGCTGAGCCGCGTCCGCGACGCCGCGCTGCCCGCCCCCGTCGTGTCCTGGTTCGCCCGCCCGTCCAGCGTGTGGTGGGGCTTCGCCGTCGTGCACCTCTACTTCCTGGGCTGGATGATGTCCTTCGTCATCCACGGCGAGGCCTTCAGCGACACCGAGCAGTACCGCCAGTGGGCGATGGCCGGGTACGACCCGACCGATGCCGGGGACGGGATCAGCCCGTGGGTGTACCCGGTGCTGGCCCAGATCCCGATCCACCTGGCCGGGATCGCCGGCCACGGCCCCTACCTGCTGGTCTGGACGCTGATCATCACCGCGCTCAACGCGGCCGGCCTGGTCTGCCTCACGCGCGGCCGGCGTGGCCCGCAGGGCATCGCCCCGGCGTGGTGGTGGCTGTTCTTCACCGTCTTCCTGGGCTACCTGAGCTTCGCCCGGGTGGAGGGCATCGCCGCCCCCATCGTGCTCGTCGGGCTCCTGTACGCGTCCGAGCGGCCCGTCCTCGGTTCCGTGCTGCTGAGCATCGCCACGTGGATCAAGGTGTGGCCGGCGGCCGTCGTGCTGGCCCTCGTCATCGCCTGCCGGCAGCGCGTGCAGGTGGTGGCCGCCGGGGTGGGGGTCACCGCCGTGGTGGTGCTGGGCACGCACCTCTCGGGCGGCCTGCGGCACATCGCGGACTTCCTGGTCAACCAGGGCCAGCGCGGCATGCAGCTGGAGGCCACGTTCTCCACGCCGTGGGTATGGCTGAGCGTCCTCGACGTGGCCGGGTCACGGATGGCCGACAACGTGGCCATCAACTCCACGGAGGTGCACGGCCCCGGCACCGAGGTGGTCGCGTTCCTCATGCAGCCGCTGCTCGTGCTCGCCGTCCTCGCCGGGGCCGTCCTGCTGGTCCGTGCGCTGCGCCGGGGGGCGGAGCGGGAGGAGCTCTTCTACGAGGGGGCGCTGATGATGACCACGGTCTTCATCGTGTTCAACAAGGTGGGCTCCCCGCAGTTCATGATCTGGTTGGCCCCCGTCGTCGTGGCCGGGCTGGTGCACGACTGGCAGCGGTGGCGGACGCCGGCGGCGCTGCTGATGGGCATCGCGGTCGCCACGTTCGTGATCTATCCGCTCTTCTACACCCCGCTCATCCACGCCCACCCGGCGATGGCGGCCGTCCTGACGGCGCGCAACGTGCTGCTCGTCGTCCTGCTGTGGTGGTCAGTGCAGCGCGTCGCGGCGCTGGGGAGCAGGACCCGGCCGGCGCCGCAGACCCTCGACGCCTGAGCCGGCGGCCCACCTCCGGACCCGCCGCGGAAGGACGGTGCATCAGCCGTTCCAGCCGAGGGCGTCGAGCATCTGCCGCTCGACGTCCGGGGCCAGCGTCTCCCCGTAGGTGGAGGTCACGTGGTCCAGGTCCATGTACACCTGGATGTTGCCGATCACGCCCGGGCAGGTGGTCTCGGTGCACAGCCGGTCGGTGAGGTCGATGCTGTGCAGGTCCTCGTGCCGGGCGGCGATCTCCTCGAGGGGATTGACCGGCAGCAGGGACTCGGCGCGGGGCGGGTTGCAGCGTTCGTGGTCGGGGCCGTAGGTCTCCACGCAGGCGAACATGCTGAAGGTGAAGCGCGGGTTGTCGCGGAAGCCCAGCACCGGGATCCCGGCGTCCAGGAACGGCTGGACGCCGTCCTCGTAGCCGTCGACGAGCTTCTCGTGCGGGGCCTCGGCCAGGGACAGGGTGCCGATGGTGACGACGGCGTCGGGGTCGGCCGCCAGGGCCGCGCCGCGGGTGGCGGCGTTGAACTCGTTGCACTCCTCGTCCCGGTTCTCGGACTCGGAGGTGTACCGGCAGGCGTTGCGCAGGTAGGAGACCACCCGCCAGTTGTTGGCGTCGGCGACCCGGTGGATCGGGGTGAGCAGCTGCTGGGCGTGGGAGTCGCCGAGCACCACCAGGGTCCGGTCCGGGTCGCTGCCGTCCTCGGGTTCGATGAGCCAGCAGTTGCCCAGGTCGGCGATCCCCTCGGGCACCTCCCCCGAGTCGCAGGACTCACCGGTGTCACCCCACTCGTGCTCGCGCTCGTCCTCGGTGGGGATGAGCGGCACGTCCGGGACCTCGGCCGCCTCCCCGCGCAGCACCGCGGCCCCGGGATAGTTCTCCGGCGTGCGCTCCACCCCGGCGGTGGGATCGCGCAGGATCGTGTACTGGTGGGCGCCGGTGAGCGGGACCGCCACGAGCAGGGCGGTGGCGACCAGCCGGACCCCGCTGCCGGCACGGATCCCGGGCAGGGCCCGCCAGCCGGCCAGCAGCAGCGCGGTGATCCGGGTCAGCACCACCGAGGCGGCCAGGATCCCCAGCCCGGCGAGCACCGGGACGGTGTCCCGGGCGGTGACCAGCAGGTAGGTGATCAGCAGCGGCCAGTGCCACAGGTAGATCCCGTAGGCGCGGTCCCCGACCCACTGCAGCGGAGCCGGGGAGAGCACCCGCCCGGCCCCGGCACGGGCGCCGGGCGCCAGAGCCCCACCGACCAGCACGGCCGTGGCCCCCAGGGTCGGGGCCAGGGCCACGGTGCCGGGGAACCGGGTCCCTGGGCCGATGAGGAAAGGGGTCGCGAGGATCGCGGCCAGCCCGGCCCAGCCCAGGACCACCCCGGCCGCGGGGGCCGGCGCGGGCGGCCCGCCGGGGGGCGCGTCGGGGGGGCGGGGGGCGGC
>NZ_JBHVDI010000064.1:0-18584 GCF_042802875.1 Kocuria sp. NPDC057446
CCCCGGGGCGGATCGGGGGGGCGTCCGCTCAGGCGGTGCGCTCCGGGGCGCCGCGGCCGGTCCCGTGGCGCAGGAGGTCGGCGCTCGAGGGCACGCGCGGGTGGTAGCGGCGGTCGAGGAGGGTGTTGGCCGCCCAGCTCAGCAGGTCCCGCTCCCGGGCGGGCAGGTCCAGGCACCGGTGCAGATACGCGCCGACCTCGAGCTCGCCGGCCGTCCCGCCCAGATAGAGGTAGCGGACCCAGAGCCGGCGGTGCCCGATCGACGCCCGCTCGAGCGCCTGCTGCAGTCCGACGGCCTGATCCCGGCCCAGGGAGTCCTCCATCGTGGTTCCTTCCGTGCGGGGGTGCGGGGGGCGTGGGATCGGAGGCTCCGGCTCCGGCCGGAGCGCGCCTCCGCACCCACAGGCTCTACGGTAGGAAGGCGTCCGGGCCGGAGCCACGGTATTCGCGGAGGTACACCTTTGTGTCCCCCTGTGAGGAAACGCCCGGCCGCCGACCAGGCGACGCCAAGCGGACCGTTCCCCGTTGCCCCGTTGCCCCGTTGCCCCGTTGCCCCGTCGCTCGGGCCCCCGGGGACCGGTGCGTTCGGCGGGTCAGGAGCCGACGACCGCCCCGTAGAGCTCCTCGAAGCGGGCGCGGACGGCGCGGTAGTGCTCCGCGCGACCGGCCACCGGCTGGTGCTCCGGCCCGTAGGGCGGGCGGGCCCGTTCCACGTCCGGAGCCAGCACCTCGAGGGCGAGCAGGGCGGTTCCGCGCAGCGTGGCACGCTTGAACTCGGCCCTCGTCACGGGCTTGCCCAGCGTGTCGGCCAGGATCTGCATCAGCCCGGGCACGTCCTGCGACGCGCTGCCCGAGGCCACCACGCGCTCCACGCCGCCGGCGACGTCCTCCAGCTCATCGGCCACGCGCGCGTAGGAGGCGGCCACGCCCTCCAGCACGCCCCGCGCCAGGTCCGCTCCGGTGGACGCGGCGGTCACGTCGGCCAGCACCGCCCGGGCGCCGCCTGCCCATCCGGTCGAGCGCTCGCCGGTGAAGAAGGGCAGCACCACCGGGGTGCGCTCGGCGGTGTCGGCCTCGGCGACGTCCTGCAGCGTGGTGTCCTCCGGCAGGACGACCGTGCGCTCGAGCCAGGCGAGGGCCCGGCCGACGTCGTTGAGGGCCCCGCCCAGCAGGCACCGGCGCGCGTCGACGCGGTAGCACCACAGCCCGGCCGGCACCCGCTCGGGGACGTGGTGCAGCAGCACGCGCGCGGCCCCCGAGGTGGCCGCGGAGACGACCATCGTCGAGGCGTCGGTCCCGCCCGTGCCCAGGTTGGCGCTCAGCCCGTCGGCCACGGGCGCGAACCAGGCCGCGTCCTCCAGGACCGGCCAGCGCTCGGCCACGGAGGCCGCGACGTCCGGGAGGGGCTCGTGCGGATCGGCCAGCGGGTTGAGCTGCTCCGCGTCCAGCCCGCAGGCCAGGAGCAGGGGCTCGTCCCACCGGCCGGTGCGGCGGTCCAGCATCCCGGTCCACGCGGCCGTGGCGGTCCCGGCGCGCGCGGTGCCCAGCAGCTGCAGGTGCACGTACTCGCCCAGGGACATCCAGCGCCGGGCCCGCTCCCACGCGTCCGGGTCCGTCTCCCGCAGCCACCGCAGCCGCGGGGCCAGGTACGAGGTGTGCAGCCGGGCGCCGGTGCGCTGCAGGGCGGCGGGCTCGTCGAGCTCCGCGCGCAGTCCGGCCAGCTGCTCGGCGCACCGGGAGTCCGCGTAGGTGAAGCACGTGGTGACCGCCGCGCCGTCGTCGTCGACGCCCACCAGCGAGGACGCGAAGGTGTCCAGGGCGACGCCCGCCACCCGGCCGGCCAGCGCGGGATCGGCCAGCACGAGGTCGAGGATCGCCGCGAGCTCGTCCGTCACCTGGTCGGGGTCGATCACGGAGGTCCCGTCCGCGGCGGTGCTGAACTCGTGCTCGATCTTGTGCCGGTAGCCCAGCACCGGGGTCCCCGTGGCGTCGTGCAGACCGCCCCGGCTGCCGGTCGAGCCCACGTCCAGGGCCATGACCAGCGGGTCGACGGCGTCCTGCAGGTCCACGCTGAACGCGGCGCCGTCGTCCGGCCGTGGGGGTGTCGAGGGATGGCTCATGGTCGGCTCCTCCTGAGGGCTGCGCGGCTGGCCCCAGTGTAGGAGGCCGCCCGGATGGCCCGGCCACATCGTGAGACGCGCGTCCGCCCAGCAGGACGTTGCGGTCGAAAAGCGTATTCTGGACGGCGGACCGCCGGCGGCCGGCCCGGGCGCTCCGCGGCTCGCGCCCCGCCCGCCCCGCCACCGGACATCACCGACCGAGGAGACCCAGCTCCGCCATGCCCCACCTCCGCTCCCGCACCTCGACCCACGGCCGCAACATGGCCGGCGCCCGCGCCCTGTGGCGCGCCACCGGGATGGGCGACGACGACTTCGGGAAGCCGATCGTCGCGATCGCCAACTCCTACACGCAGTTCGTGCCGGGCCACGTGCACCTCAAGGACATGGGCGACCTCGTGGCCTCGGCGATCCGGGAGGCGGGGGGCGTGGCCAAGGAGTTCAACACCATCGCGGTCGACGACGGCATCGCAATGGGCCACGACGGCATGCTGTACTCCCTGCCCTCCCGCGACATCATCGCGGACTCCGTGGAGTACATGGTCAACGCCCACCGGGCCGACGCACTGGTGTGCATCTCCAACTGCGACAAGATCACGCCCGGCATGCTCCTGGCCGCGCTGCGGCTGAACATCCCGGTGGTCTTCGTCTCCGGCGGGCCCATGGAGTCCGGCGAGGCCGTGGAGGGCGTCGTGGAGCACCGCCTGGACCTCGTGGACGCGATGTCCATGGCCGTGGACGAGTCCGTCACCGACGAGCAGCTGGCCCAGATCGAGCGCAACGCCTGCCCCACCTGCGGGTCCTGCTCGGGCATGTTCACCGCCAACTCCATGAACTGCCTCACCGAGGCCCTCGGCCTGTCCCTGCCCGGCAACGGCACCACACTCGCCACCCAGGTGGCCCGCAAGGAGCTCTTCCTCGAGGCCGGCCGCCGGGTGGTGGACCTGTGCTGCCGGTACTACGAGAAGGACGACGAGTCCGTGCTCCCGCGCAACATCGCCACGAAGGCGGCGTTCGAGAACGCCATGGCCCTCGACATCGCCATGGGCGGGTCCACCAACACGATCCTGCACATCCTCGCCGCCGCCCAGGAGGGCGAGGTGGACTTCACCCTCCCGGACATCGACGCCCTGTCCCGCCGGGTGCCCTGCCTGTGCAAGGTCGCGCCGAACTCCACGCGCTTCCACATCGAGCACGTGCACCGAGCCGGCGGCATCCCCGCGATCCTCGGCGAGCTGCGCCGCGCGGGCCTGCTCAACGAGGACGTGCACACCGTGCACGCCCCGGACCTGGCCACCTGGCTGGACGAGTGGGACGTCCGCAGCGGCAGGGCCTCCGAGCGGGCGCAGGAGCTGTTCCTCGCCGCGCCCGGCGGGGTCCGGACCACCCAGGCGTTCTCCACGGCCAACACCTTCGAGTCCCTCGACCTCGACGGCGAGGACGGTTGCATCCGCTCGGTGGAGCACGCCTACACGCAGGACGGGGGCCTGGCGATCCTCTACGGCAACATCGCCGAGGACGGGGCGGTCATCAAGACCGCAGGCATCGACGAGGAGCTGTTCCACTTCGTCGGCAAGGCGTTCGTGGTCGAGTCCCAGGACGAGGCCGTCTTCGAGATCCTGTCCAAGAACGTGCAGCCCGGCGACATCGTGGTCATCACCCACGAGGGCCCCAAGGGCGGTCCGGGCATGCAGGAGATGCTCTACCCGACCTCCTACCTCAAGGGTCTCGGCCTCGGCCGGGAGTGCGCCCTCATCACCGACGGCCGCTTCTCCGGCGGCACCTCCGGCCTCTCGATCGGGCACATCTCCCCGGAGGCCGCCGCCGGCGGCGCCGTGGGCCTCATCGAGACCGGCGACGAGATCGAGATCGACGTCGCCCGGCGCGTGCTGCGCGTGAACGTGGACGACGCCGTCCTGGCCGCCCGCCGGCAGTCCCGGGGCCCCGCCCCGTGGTACCCCACGAAGCCGCGCGAGCGCCAGGTCTCCAAGGCCCTGCGGGCCTACGCCTCGATGGTCACCTCCGCCGACAAGGGCGCCGTGCGCGTGATCTGAGCCCGCGGGGCGGCGGCCGGCGGCGACCGGCACCTGCGGGCCGCCGCCCCGGCACCTGCGGGCCGCCGCCCCGGCGCGCGCGGAGGGTGGAGACGCGCATCACGTCCACTAGAGTTCCGTCGGGGCGCGCAACCGCTGCGCCCGGTCGTTCACGCGGACCCCGCAGACCCCACGCCGGGGGCCCGCGTCGTCACAGTTCGGAGCTGCAATGGAACTCGTCACCGATCTCGTGGGCACCCTCGGCGGCTGGGTGTGGAACGTGGTCTTCGCCATCCTCATCGGGGTGGGCCTCTACCTGACCGTCCGCACCGGTGTGGTCCAGCTGCGGCTGGTCCCGGAGATGTTCCGGGTGCTGGGCGACAAGCCCGGTCTGGCCGAGGACGGCAAGAAGGGCATCTCGGCGTTCCGGGCCTTCACCGTCTCCGCCGCGTCCCGCGTGGGCACCGGCAACATCGCCGGCGTCGCGATCGCCATCAGCCTGGGCGGGCCGGGCGCGGTGTTCTGGATGTGGGTGATCGCCGGCATCGGCGCGGCCAGCGCGTTCACGGAGTCCCTGCTGGGCCAGCTCTACAAGATCAAGGCGCCCACCGGCTACGTGGGCGGGCCCGCGTACTACATGGAGCGCGGTCTCGGCGCGCGCTGGATGGGACTGCTCTTCGCCGTCGTCATCACCCTGACCTACGGGTTCGTCTTCAACTCCGTGCAGTCCAACTCGATCGTGGACGCCCTGGGCGGTTCCCTGAACATCGACATCGCGGCCGCGGAGACCCTGTGGTTCCGGATCCTGGTCGGCGCCGTGCTCGTGGGGCTCACCGCCGCGATCATCTTCGGGGGCATCCGCCGGATCTCCGCGGTCTCCGAGATCGTGGTCCCGATCATGGCGGTGCTCTACATCGGGCTGGGCCTGCTCGTGGTCGTCCTGAACCTCGGCGAGGTCCCCGCGGTGCTCGGCCAGATCCTCCAGGGCGCCTTCGGGATCCGCGAGTTCGTCACCGGCGGGCTGATCGGCGTGATCATCCAGGGCATGAAGCGCGGCCTGTTCTCCAACGAGGCCGGCATGGGCTCGGCCCCCAACGCCGGCGCCACCGCCTCCGTGTCCCACCCGGCGAAGCAGGGCTTCCTGCAGGCGCTCGGCGTGTACTTCGACACCTGGCTGATCTGCTCGATCACCGCGTTCATCGTGCTCCTGTCCGACCCCGAGTTCGGCGGACGGGAGGGCGCGTCCCTGACCCAGTCCGCGCTGGCCCTGCAGCTGGGCAACTGGGCGGTGCACTTCCTGACCGTGGCGATCTTCCTGTTCGCGTTCACGTCCGTGATCGGCAACTACTACTACGGCGAGTCCAACATCCGCTTCCTCACCGGCTCGCCCGCGGCGATGACCGCCTACCGCGTGCTGGTGCTGGTGTTCGTCTTCGGCGGCGCCGTGCTGGCCCTGGACCTCGTCTGGTCCCTGGCCGACCTGTTCATGGCGTTCATGGCGACCATCAACCTCGTGGCCCTGGTGCTGCTCGCCGGGGTGGCCGTGCGGGTGCTCCGGAACTACGAGGCCCAGCGCAAGCAGGGGCTCGAGCCGATCTTCCACAGCGGCGACGTCCCCGGCCTGTCCGGGCTCGGCGCGTGGGACGGCACCGACGTGGTGACCACCCGTGCCTACTGGGAGGACCGGGCGGTCGAGCGCGTCCGCTGAGACCCTCCGTTGAGACCGTCCGGCGCGGGCGCCCCGCGTGGTGCCGTCCGCGCCGGACGCTCTACAGTGGCCTCATGGAATCTCGAACCCAGATGACCGCCGGGGAGCTCCGGCAGCTCCAGGCGCCCCTCAAGGACCGCTACCGGGAGGCGCCCGCGGCGGCCCGCACGCCCCTGCACTCCCGCGGGGACTTCCGGGACCCCGGACTGACCTGCACGGTCGACACCTGGGCGGGGCCCGTGCGGGGCGGTCCGCACGCCGCCACCGGCGGGGACGGCAGCGATGCCTGCTCCGGGGACATGCTCCTCGACGCGCTGCTGGCCTGCGCCGGCGTGACCCTGCGCAGCGTGGCCACCGCGATGGGCGTGGAGGTGCGCTCGGCCGAGCTGAGCGCGGACGGGATGTTCGACGCCCGCGGCACCCTCGGCGTCGACCGGTCCGTGCCCGTCGGGGTCCAGGACGTCGTGGTGACCGCCCGGGTGGACGCCGACCTCGACGACACCGGCCTCGAGCGTCTCGCGCGGGCCACGGAGCGCTACTGCGTGGTCAGCCAGAGCCTGAAGGCCGACGTGCGCTTCGTGCTCGAGCGCGTGTAGCGGTCCGCCCCCGGAACGAGGACGACCCCGGAAGCGCCAGGCTTCCGGGGTCGTCCGTCGTCCGGAGCAGATCCGGGCCAGGCCCCGGGCCCGTCTCAGGCCAGGACCTGGCGCTTCGCCGAGACCACGCCGGTGTTGAAGCCGGCCAGGTGCAGGCCGCCGTGGAAACGGGCGTGCTCGATCTTCACGCAGCGGTCCATGACCACGGTGAGCCCGCCCTCCTCGGCGATCCGGGCGGCCTCCTCGTGCCAGGAGCCCAGCTGCAGCCACAGGGTCTTCGCCCCGACCGCCACGGCGTCGCGGGCCACGCCGGGCAGGTCGTCGTGGCGCCGGAACGCGTCGACCACGTCGGGCGTCTCCGGCAGGTCCGCCAGGGACGGATAGACCGGCCGGCCCATGATCTCCTGCAGCACGGGGTTGACGAAGTACACCCGGTACGGCGAGGAGGACAGCAGGTAGGTCGAGACGAAGTAGGAGGCGCGGGACGGCTTGTCGGACGCGCCCACGATGGCGATCGACTCGGTGCCGTGCAGGATCTGCAGCCGCTCGGGCGCGCTCGGCCCCGTCCAGGTGCGGGTCTCGGGGGTCATCGGAGCACTCCTTCGGTCGTGGTCGCCGTGGCGGCGCCGGCGGTGGCCCCGCCGGCGGGGCCGGTGGCCTCCCGGGACAGGCCGGTGGCCGCGGTGAGGGCCTGGTCCAGGTCCCAGAGGATGTCCTCGACGTCCTCGAGGCCCACCGACAGGCGGATGAGGTCCTCCCGCACCCCGGCCTGGAGCAGCTGCTCGGCGCTCAGCTGCTGGTGGGTGGTCGAGGCCGGGTGCAGCACGAGGGTGCGGGCGTCGCCGATGTTGGCGAGGTGGCTGGCCAGCTGCAGCTTCTCGATGAACCGCGCGCCGACCTCCCGCCCGCCGAGCCGGTCCGTGGGGGAGACCCCGAACGCGAACACGGCGCCGGGGCCGAGCGGCAGGTACTTCCGGGCCCGGTCGTGGTGGGGGTGGTCCGGCAGCCCGGCCCAGTTGACGTAGGAGACGCGCGGGTCCTCCGCCAGCCACCGCGCGACGGCGTGGGCGTTGGCCAGATGCGCGTCCATGCGCTGCGGCAGCGTCTCCACGCCCTGGAGCAGGTTCCACGCGGACTGGGGGGACAGGGCGGGGCCGATGTCCCGCAGCTGCTCGGTGCGCAGCCGGGTCAGGAACCCGTACTCCCCGAAGTTCCCCCACCAGGTGACGTCGTTGTACGTCGGCACCGGCTCCGTCATGGCCGGGAAGTTGCCGTTCGCCCAGTCGAACCGACCGGACTCGACGACGACGCCGCCCAGCGTGGTGCCGTGCCCGCCCAGGAACTTGGTGGCCGAGTGGATGACGATGTCCGCGCCGTGCTCGATGGGGCGGACCAGGTACGGCGGGGTCATGGTCGAGTCGACGACCAGCGGCACGCCGGCCTCGTGCGCGACCGCGGCGAGGTCCTCCAGGTCCGCGACGTCGCCGGAGGGGTTGGCCACGACCTCCGTGTAGACGGCCTTGGTCCCCGGGCGCACCGCCGCCCGGTAGTCGGCGGGGTCGGTGCCGGGCACGAACGTGGTCTCGATCCCGAAGCGGCGCAGGGTGACGTCCAGCTGGGTGACCGTGCCCCCGTAGAGCTGGGCGGAGGCCACGATGTGGTCCCCGGCCTGGGCGAGCGCGGCGAACACCAGGAACTCGGCGGACATGCCGGAGGCGGTGGCCACCGCGCCGATGCCCCCCTCCAGGGAGGCGATGCGCTCCTCGAACGCCGCGACGGTCGGATTGCCGATGCGGGAGTAGATGTTGCCGTACTTCTGCAGGGCGAACAGGTTGGCGGCGTCGTCGGCGTCCTTGAAGACGAACGAGCTGGTCTGGTAGATCGGGACCGCACGGGCGCCGTGCTCGGCGTCGGGGGTGCCCCCGGCGTGCAGGGCACGGGTGCGGAACCCGAACTGGTGGTCGGCCATGGGGAGAACTCCTCGTGCGAGTGGTGCCGCTGGACGGTCCCGGGCGGAGGACGGGCCCGGCGGGGGTGCCGGGGGGTGCGGTGCTCCATCGGTCCTGGCGGTAGCACCGTGCGGTCTGCGACGTCGACCACGGTTGCTGCGGCGTCGTCGATCCAGGTCTCTCGGCCGCTCGGGATGGCTGCCTCCCATTGTGCTGTCCCGGGACGTCCCGCGCCACCTGGTCCCCCGGCCTCGGCCGGGCGGGGTGGCCGCCCGCTATGATCTGCGCCATGCGCGGAAGGCGGCCGCCTTGCCCGCGCCCACGACGCTGCGGAGGACCTCGTGACGAGAACACGGCACTACACGATCGACGTGATCGCCGGCGACGGGATCGGCCTGGAGGTGATGCCGGCCGCGCTGCGCTGCGTCGACGCGCTGGCGCGGACGCACGGCTTCACCGTGGACTGGCGCGAGCGGGACTGGGGGTCCGACCACTACCGGGCCCACGCCCGGATGATGCCCGTGGACGGCATCGAGCAGCTCGCCTCCGGCGACGGCGTGCTGCTCGGGGCGGTGGGCGCCCCGGACATCCCCGACGACGTGACCCTGTGGGGTCTGCTGATCCCGATCCGCCGTGAGTTCCACCAGTACGTCAACCTCCGGCCGATCCGGATCCTGCCCGGAGTCACCTCCCCCCTGCGCGGGCTCGACGAGCTGGACCTCGTGGTGGTCCGCGAGAACATCGAGGGCGAGTACTCCGAGGTGGGCGGGCGGCTCTACCGCGGCCGGCCCGAGGAGATGGCCGTCCAGGAGTCCGTGTTCACCCGCACCGGCGTCACCCGCATCGCCCGCTACGCCGCCGAGCTCGCCCAGCAGCGCTCCGGGCGGCTCGTCTCGGCCACGAAGTCCAACGGCATCATCCACACCATGCCGTTCTGGGACGAGGTGGTGGCGGCCACGGTCGCCGAGTACCCGGGGGTGACCGTCGAGAAGGTCCTCATCGACGCGCTCGCCGCCCGGATGGTGCTCAAGCCGCGGAGCGTCGACGTGGTGGTCGCGTCCAACCTCTTCGGGGACATCCTCTCCGATCTCGCCGCCGGGGCCGCCGGCTCGATCGGGGTCGCGCCCAGCGCCAACCTCAATCCGGAGAAGGACCACCCGTCCATGTTCGAGCCGGTGCACGGGTCTGCCCCGGACATCGCCGGGCAGGGCATCGCCAACCCCGTGGGCACGATGTGGGCGGCGGCCCTGATGCTGGAGCACCTGGGCGAGGAGGAGGCGGCCCGGCACCTCGAGTCCGCCTTCGAGGGGGCCATGGCCGGCGGCACCCTGACCGGGGACCTCGGCGGGACGGCGAGCACGGAGGAGTTCACGCAGGCCGTGCTGGCCCGGTGCACCACCGCCCCCTGAGCCGTGCGGCCGGTCCGCCCGCCTGATCCGTCCGGCGGCGCGAGCCGGGGGCCCGTGGACGCCACGGACCCCGGCTCGCGCCTCGAGCGGGCTAGATCACCAGGCCCAGGGCGAAGGGCCCGATCAGCACGGTGAAGATGGTGATCAGGATGACACCCACGATGTTGAGCACGATGCCGCCGCGCACCATCTCGGCGATCTTGACCTGGCCGGTGGCGAAGACGATGGCGTTGGGCGGGGTGCCCACCGGGAGCATGAACGCGCACGTGGCCGCCAGCGCGGCCGGGATCAGCAGCGTCATGGGGTCCACCCCGATGCCCACGGCGACCCCGCCGAGGATCGGGATGAACGTGGCCGCGGTGGCGGTGTTGGAGGTGATCTCGGTCAGCAGCAGCACGATCGTGACCACCGCCGCGAGCAGCAGCACGATCGGCAGCGCCCCGAGCCCGGTGACCTGCTCACCGAACCAGGCGTCCAGGCCGGTGCCGGCCACCGCGGCGGCCAGCGAGAGACCGCCGCCGAAGAGCAGCAGCACGCCCCACGGCAGGCCCTCCTCGGCGTCCTTCCACTCCAGGGTCATGTTTCCCTGCTTGTCCCCGGGGAGCAGGAAGAGCAGCACGCCGGCGCCGATGGCGACCACCGTGTCGTCGAAGAGGTCCAACCAGGGAAGCTGCTCGCCGAGGTTGCCGATGCCGGCCAGCAGCCCGGGGACGATCCAGCAGAACGCCGCGAGGACGAACACGGCCAGCACGGTCTTCTCGCCCTTGCTCATGGTGCCCAGGGCGGCGATCTCCTCGTTGATCAGCTCCTTGCCCCCGGGCACCTCGGCCAGGTCGAAGCGGAAGATGACGCGGGTGATGATCAGCCAGGCGAGACCGATGAACACGATCACGATGGGCACACCGAGCATCATCCACTGCGCGAAGCCCACCGTGCGGCCCAGTTCCTCGCTGATGTAGCCGGCCACGATGGCGTTGGGCGGGGAGCCCAGCAGGGTGCCCAGCCCTCCGATGGTCGCGGCCCAGGCGATCGCCAGCACCAGGGCGACGCCGAAGAGGCGCACGTCGCGGTCGTCGATGACGTCGCTGATGGCCTTGCCGCCCCGGATGTCCTCGCCCATGGCCTCGGCCTCGGCGCGGGTGCCGCCCTTGCGGCTGTTCTCGACCACCAGGGTCAGCACGGACAGCCCGATGGGCAGCATCATCAGCGTGGTGGCCGTGTTGGACACCCACATGGACAGGAACGCGGTGGAGATCATCAGCCCGAGGATGATCTGGCGGGGGTGGGTGCCCACCCGGCGCAGGGTGAGCAGGGCGATGCGGCGGTGCAGGTTCCACTTCTGCATGGCGATCGCGATGAGGAACCCGCCCAGGAACAGGAACACGATCGGATTCGCGTAGGGGGCCGTGACCTCGGAGACCTCCAGGGCGGTCAGCACCGGGAACAGCACGATCGGCAGCAGCGAGGTCACCGACAGCGGGATGGACTCCGTCATCCACCACACCGCCATCAGGGTGGCCACCGCCCCCACCACGCGGGCGTCGGCGGAGACGTCCGCGCCGCCGAGCAGGAACCACACCACCAGGGCCAGCAGCAGGCCCAGGCCCCGCAGCATCCAGGTCCGCGCCGGCGCCCGCGCGGGCTCCCGGTCGTCCGGCTCGTAGTCGAACTCGCCCTGCTCGGGGACTATGTTTCCGGAGCGCTCGCTCATGTGATGCACCTCACGGTCTCGGGGACGTGCCCGAAAGGTAGCAGTCACGCCCGGGAGCGGCAAGGCGCGCTGCGCCGGGTCATCCGGGGTCCGGCGTGTTCCCGCCCCGGCGCGGGAAGCGGTTGCGCAGGTACTCCTGCGCCACTGCGGAGAGGTTCTCGATCGGCAGTCCGGCCGGGCAGACCTCCACGCAGTCGCCCAGCAGGGAGCAGGGGCCGAACTGCTCCTCGGACGCCTCGATCACCTTGGCCGACCGCTCCCGGCGCTCGGCGTCGTCCTTGGCCAGCGGAGGCAGCTCCTTGAGCATGGTGCCCACGAACAGCTGACCGGACCCGTTGGGGCAGGACGCCACGCACGCCCCGCAGCTGATGCAGCCGCCGTTGGCCAGGGCCTTCATCGCCACGGGGAACTTGCCGGCCTTGGCCACCAGGCGCAGCGCCTTCTTGTCGACGGAGAGGTCCTGTTTGACCGGGAAGGAGGACGCCCGCAGCGGCTCGATGCGCACGCGGTCCCCGTCCCGGTAGGCCCCCAGGTGCTGCATGCAGCTCGCGGCGTTGCGCTCCGGGCCGTGCGCCACGCCGTCGACCGTCACCCCGCACTTGCCGCAGATCCCCTCGCGGCAGCCGTCGTCGAAGACCACCGGGTCCTCGCCGGCGGCCGACAGCTGCGCGTTGATCCGGTCGAGCAGGTCGAGCACGGTCATGTCCGGGCTCGCGTCCGGGACGTCGTAGGCCGTGAAGTCCCCCGGCTCCTCCGGGGAGGGCTGGCGCCACACGTCCACGGTCAGGGAGAAGGTGCTCACTCGCTCGGGTCCTTGTCGTCTCGTCGGAGGTCGTCTCGTGCTCGTTCGCCGGGCGCTGCCCGGCCCTGCCGCAGGTCGTCCTGCCGCAGGTCGTCCCGCCGGCGGGGGCGGGCGGCCACGGGGCTCAGCGGACCGCGCGGGTCAGCACGGCCACCGGGATCGTGGTGTTGCCGGCGGCCACGGCGGCGCCGAAGGCGTTCGCGGCGATCCGCAGCCGCCGCCGGTCGCCGGCCACGCCGAGGTCGTTGGCGATCTCGGGGATGCCGTGCACCAGGTGGGCGGCCAGCGCCGCCATGGACAGGGCGTAGGCGGCGGCCACCGGCGGGCGGGAGAGGCTGGCCACCAGGTTGGCGTGGGCGCTGCCGTGCTCGAACCCCCGGGCCGCGGCGGGCCGGGCGCCCAGGGTCAGGTCCAGCACGTGGAAGAGCGTGAACAGCCCGAGCACCCCGCCCGTGCTGCGCATCGAGCGCTTCGCGACCGTCCACGGGGAGCGGCGCCGGCCCCGCGGGCGCCGGCCGGTGCGCGGCAGCAGCGTCCCGTTCGCCGCCCAGGACCGGGCGGTGAGCACCGCGGCCGCGCCCACGTGGACCACGAGGCCGCCGGCGAGCACGCCGCGGGCCGCCCAGAGCACCGTGCCGCGCGGCAGCACCGGGGCGCCGGCCGTGCGCAGGAACTCGGCGTAGGCGTCGAACTTCTCGGCCCCCTGGTAGACCTTCAGGTTGCCCAGCATGTGCACGAGCACGTAGCCCGAGAAGAGCGCGCCGGAGGCGGCCATCGCGAGCTTCAGCTCGGCGTTCGGCAGCTCGGGCAACAGCCGCTCCGGCACGGAACGGGCAGGGCCTGCGGGACGGGGGGAGTCGTTCACGGCATTCATCCTAGGGGCGGTGCGGGCTGGGACGTCACAAGTCTCAACGTCCTTGCAGAGGGGGTCACGGGCCGTCACGGAGCCGCGCCGAGGGGGCGTTCTCCGCCGCCGCGCCGGCGCGAGGGGTCGTTTCCTGCCGATACGGGCAGCTCATTCCGGCAGAGAGCGACCCCTCGTGGCGGAGGAGCGCCGGACGCGACCCCGCGCGGCGGGGCCCTACCGCCGGGCGGCCAGGACGCCGGCGATGCGCTCGAGCGACTCCTCGTTCTGCAGCGAGGACCGGTCGCCGAGCGGGGCGCCCTCCCACAGCTGCGCGAGCAGGCGCCGGGTGATCTTCCCGGACCGGGTCTTCGGCAGGTCCGGGACCGCCACGACCGCCCGCGGCTTGGCGATCGGCCCGATCTCGTGGGCCACGTGCTCGCGCAGCGCCGCGGTCAGCTCGTCCGCCGGGACGCGGGCGGCCTCGGGCGTCAGCACCACGTAGGCGAGCACCGCGTGGCCCGTCAGCTCGTCGCGCACCGGCGCGGCACCGGCCTCGACCACCCACGGGTGGGTGACCAGCGCCGACTCGATCTCGATGGTGGACAGCCGGTGCCCGGAGACGTTGATGACGTCGTCGACGCGCCCGAGGATGTAGACGTCGCCCTCCTCGTCGCAGCGCGCGCCGTCCCCGGCGAGGAACCAGCCCTGCTCCGCGTAGGCCTCCCAGTAGGAGCTCAGGTAGCGCTGCGGATCGTTCCACACGGTGCGGGCCATGGACGGCCCGGTCCGGTCCACCACCACGAAGCCCGGCACCCCGGGCGGGACCGTCTCCCCGGCCTCGTCGACCACGCGGGTGGAGATCCCCGGCACCGCGCGGGTGGCGCAGCCGGGCTTCAGGGCGGTGTGGGGGGCGTCGTCGTCGAACGTTCCGGGCGGCGCGAACTGCGGGTCGTGCGGACGGGGGGACATCACGGTGGCGCCGGTCTCGGACTGCCACCACGTGTCCACGAACGGCACCTCGTCCCGGCCCAGCTGCGCGCGCAGCCAGCGCCAGGCCTGGGGGTTGATGGACTCGCCCACGGAGCCGAGCAGTCGGATCGAGTTGAGGTTGTAGAGCGGCGGCACCCCTTTCGGGAACGCGCCCATCAGGGAGCGGACCAGCGTGGGCGCCGTGTAGTAGACGGTGACGCCGTAGCGCTCGATGACCTCGAAGTGCCGGCCCCAGTGCGGGGTGTTCGGGGTGCCCTCGTAGATCACCTCGGACACGCCGTTGACCAGGGGCCCGTAGATCTCGTAGGTGTGCGCGGTGACCCAGGCGAGGTCCGCGGTGCACCAGTGCACGGTGGCGTCGACCTTCGCCGGGTCGTTGACCGTGGCCAGCTCGTCCGGGCGCAGCCGCCCCTCGCCGTCGGGCACGTCCGGCAGCAGGTCGAAGAGCAGGGCGTGCGTGTACGCCGCCTGGACGAGGTAGCCGCCCATCGTGTGCACCAGGCCCTTGGGCCGCCCGGTGGTCCCCGACGTGTAGATGATGAACAGCGGCGTCTCGGCGTCGAAGGCCTCGGGCACGTGCACGTCGGACTGCTCCGCGACCAGCTCGTGCCACCACACGTCCCGCCCGCGCGTCCACGGGACGGCGTCCTCCTCCTTGGAGTGCGTGCCCCGGGTGCCGCGCGGCAGGTCCGTGCGGCCCGGCCGCGAGGTGCGGCGCACGACGACGACGTGCTCGATCGCGTTGTCGCCCCCGCAGGCCTCGTCGGCGACGGCCTTCACGGGCACCACGGCCCCGCGCCGGTGCTGGCCGTCCGTGGTCACCAGGACCTTGGCGCCGGTGTCCTCGACGCGGAACCTCAGCGCCTCGGCGGAGAACCCGCCGAAGACCAGCGAGTGGACCGCGCCGATGCGGGCGCAGGCCAGCGTGATGATGACGGTCTCCGGGATGACGGGCAGGTAGATCACCACGCGGTCGCCCTGCTCCACGCCCAGCGCCAGCAGCGCGTTGGCGGCGCGGGAGACCTCCCGCTGCAGGTCCGCGTAGGTGTAGACCAGCCGGTCCCCGGGCTCGCCCTCGAAGTAGAGGGCCACGTGGGCGCCGCGGCCGGCCTCGACGTGGCGGTCCACGCAGTTGTGGGCCACGTTGAGCCGGCCGCCCTCGAACCAGGCGATCTCCGGGACCGACCAGGTGGGGCCGCCGTGCTCGTCCTCGCCGATCCGCCGAGGCGCCTCGAAGCGGTGCGCGGTGGTCCACGGCCGCGCCCAGTCGAGGCGCGAGGCCTGCGCCTCCCAGAAGGCGATCCGGTTCTCGTCCGAGACCAGGGCGGGATTGGGGGTGGGGGAGCGGGGGTCGCTCCAGCTGAGGCTCACGGTGCTGCTGTCCTTTCCTGCCGGCACGGACGACGGTTCCACTGTGCCAGGCGCACGTGTCAGGCCCATTTCCGGGCGGCCCACTTCTCGAACACGCCCAGCAGCGCGTCCGTGGCCTTGCCGAGCACCGCCAGCAGCACGATCGCCAGCAGCAGCCGGTCGGTGCGGCCGTTGTTCTGCGAGTCGGTCAGCAGCCAGCCCAGGCCCATCGAGGCCCCCAGCAGCTCGGCGGCCACGAGGAACAGCCACGCCTGGGCCAGGGCCAGGCGCAGCCCGGAGATGACCGAGGGCATGACGGCCGGCAGCTGCACCGTGGTGAGCAGGCGCAGACCGTGCAGCCCGAACGCCCGCGCCGCCTCGATGAGGTTGCGGTCCACGTGCTGCAGGGCCGCGGAGACGGTGGTGTAGACGGGGAAGAACGCGCCGATGGCCACGAGCGTGACCTTGGAGTCCTCGCCGAGGCCGATCCACAGCAGCAGCAGCGGCACCCACGCCAGGGACGGCACCGCGCGGAACGCCCCGATCGTGGGACCCACCAGGGTGGAGCCCCAGCGGGAGAGGCCGATGAAGGACCCGGCCACGAGTCCGAGCCCGGCGCCGATCGCGAAGCCCAGCAGCACCCGCTGGGTCGAGATCCCCACGTGGGTCCAGAGGTCCCCGCCGGCCAGCAGGCCGATCCCGGCCTCGAGCACCGCGAGCGGGGCCGGCAGCTGCACGGCGCTGAACACCCCGGCGGTGGACAGCACGTGCCACAGCGCCAGCAGCGCCGCGGGCAGCAGCAGCCCCAGCCCGGCGCGCAGCAGCGGCCGCCGCCGGGAGGCCGGCGCGGCGGCGTCCTCGGGGCGCTCCGTCTCCTCGGCGGGTGCCAGCGGCTGCGTCACTGCCCGGCCCCGATCAGCTCGGCCGCGCGGGCGGCGTCGGCGTTCTCGGCGTAGGAGCTCTCCACGATGCTTCCCAGTGCCGTGTCGATCTGCTCCTGGTCGGCCACGTCGTCGGACTCCACGAAGATCGGGCCGACCTTCTCGAGGACCGCCAGCTGCTCGTCGCCGGGCACGTGGTCGATGTCCAGGTTGGTGCGCTCGAGGACCTTCTCGGCCACGGACAGCTCGATCCCGGCCGCCTCGGCGAGCAGCTGCGCGGTCTCCTCGGTGTTCTCCTGCGCCCACTCCCGGGCGTAGGCGTAGACGTCCACCACCGTCTGGGCGGCCTCGGGCTGCTCCTCGAGGAAGTTCTCGTGGGCGTTGAGGAAGCCGTAGGTGTTGAAGTCGACGTTGCGGTAGAACAGCTCCGCGCCGTTCTCCTCCGCGGCGGCCATGATCGGGTCGAGCCCGGACCAGGCGTCCACCTGGCCGTTCTCCAGGGCGGCGCGTCCGTCGGCGTGCTGCAGGTTCTGGATCGTGACGTCCCCGGCGTCCACGCCGGCCTCGTCGAGGGCCTGGAGCAGGAAGAAGTACGGGTCGGTGCCCTTGGTCGCGGCCACGGTGCGGCCCTCGAGGTCCGCGACGTCCTGCACGTCGCTGTCGGCGGTGGTGACCAGGGCGGACCACTCGGGCTGCGAGTAGAGGTCGATCACCTGGATCGGGGTGCCGTTGCTGCGGGCCAGCAGCGCCGCGGAGCCGGCGGTGGAGCCGATGTCCACCGCCTGCGCGCGCAGCGCCTCGTTGGCCTTGTTCGACCCGGCGGACTGCACCCACTCCACGTCGATCCCGTCCTCGGCGAAGGCGGTCTCGAGCCAGCGCTTCTCCTTGATCACCACGGAGAGCGGGTTGTAGGTGGCCCAGTCCACGCGGACGGTGCCGTCCCCGGCGGCCTCGGCGGGTGCCTCCCCGGAGCCCTCACCCGCCATGCACCCGGTCAGGCCGAGGCTCAGGGCGGCGGCGAGGGCGGGGATCGTGCGGGCGGAGCGGTGGGGCAGGGGCATGGCGGGGCCTTTCGGAGTGGGCGGACGGTGCCGGGCGGCGCGGGCGGGCGCCGTCACCGGTCCGGGGCAGGGAAGCGGGAGCGGGCCGCGTCAGCGGGTCGCGGGGTGGTGGGTGTCGACGCCGAGGTGGCCGAGGAGCTGCACGCGCAGCTCGGCCAGGACCTCGGAGGCCCGGTCCCGGGGACGCTCGCCGGGCACGGCGAGGATCGTGCTGATCGAGGCGGGAGCGGTGGGCCCGGTCCGGCCCAGGACCACGATCCGGTCCGCGAGCTGCAGCGCCTCGTCGACGTCGTGGGTGACGAGCAGGACGGTGGTGGGCTGGGCCGCGTGGATCGTGAGCAGGAGATCCTGCATCCTCAGCCGGGTCAGGGCGTCGAGCGCGCCGAAGGGCTCGTCGAGCAGCAGGACCCCGGGGTTGCGGGCGAGGGCCCGGGCCAGGGACGCGCGCTGGGCCATCCCGCCGGAGACCGCGCGGGGACGGTGGCCCGCGTGCGCGGTGAGCCCGACCAGGCGCAGCAGGTCGTCGACCACGGCGTCGCCCTCGTCCCGGGACGTTCCGCGGGGCAGGCCCAGGCGGACGTTCTCGCGCACGGAGCGCCACGGCAGCAGGCGGGGCTCCTGGAAGGCGACCGCGCAGCGCGGGTCGATCCCGGACACGGGGGTGCCGTCGATGAGGACCCGGCCCGCGGAGGCGGTGTCGAGGCCCGCTGCGGCTCGCAGGAGCGTGGACTTGCCGCACCCCGAGGGGCCCAGGATCGCGAGGACCTCGCCGGGGCGGGCCGTGACGTCGACGTCCTGCAGGACGTGGTGCGTCTCGCGACCGGACGGGAAGGCCTTGCCGACGTGCTCGAAGGCCACGGAGAACGCCCGCTTCGGGGTGCCGGGCGAGGCGGACGGCGCAGGGCTCAGCAGAGAGGTGCTCATGATCAACTCCATCGGTCCTGGCATTAGCACCTCGCACGGGGATCAGGCGGATCCGTGCCGGTTGCTGCGACGTCGACGAGCCAGGTCTCTCAGCCGCTCCGGATGGTTACGCCACCAATTGAACGTCCTCGGCGTGTTCCCTGGCAAATCCCCCGCACCCGTGCTCGCCGACGGCACCGCGCCGGCACGTCCCGCCGGCACGTGTCC
>NZ_JBHVDI010000065.1:0-18350 GCF_042802875.1 Kocuria sp. NPDC057446
GGGCGGGGCCCGTCGGCGCGTCCGGTCCGGGGCGCCACGGGGCGCCCCGGTCTCCTCAGCGGTCGTCGGGGGCCGGTGCGGCCGGCTCGCCGGTCCGCCCGCCTCCCGGGCCCGCGTCCGTCGCCGTCCGAGCGGCGGCCTCCTCGGCGGCACGCGCGACGGCGGCCCGGAGCCGGGCGTGGAGCTCCCGCAGCCCCCGCCGGTCCACCACGACCTCCACGACCGAGCGCCCCCGCACGGGCGCGGCGAGCGCCTGCTCGAGCTCCGCGACGCCGTCCGCACGCCGGTGGGCCACCCCGTAGCCGGCGCACAGCGCGTCGAGGCTGGCCTCCTGGGGGGTGCCGAAGAACCGCTCCACGACCGCCCGGTACTCCTCCTGCTCGCCCAGCGCCCCGTGCTCGAGGGTCGTGAAGATCCCCCCACCGCCGTCGTTGAGGACCACGAGCTGCAGATCGGGCTCGCGCTCGCCCGGTCCCAGCAGCAGGGACGAGACGTCGTGCAGAAACGTCAGGTCGCCCAGGAGCGCGCGGACCGGACGGCCGCCGCCCAGGGCCGCCCCGGCGGCCGTGGCCACCGTGCCGTCGATCCCGGCCAGCCCCCGGTTGGCGAGCACGAGCGGGGAGCCGGGGCCGGGCCGGGCGGCCAGGTCAAGGTCGCGGACCGGGTTGGAGGAGCCCGCCAGCAGCACCGCCCCGTCCCGGCGGCAGGCCTCCCACACGGCGGCGGCCACGGCCGGCCCGGTGGCCCGCCCGGGCGGCTCGGCGGCGAGCAACCGGGCGACGGCGCCGTCCGCGGCGGCCCCCGCCTCGTGCCAGGCCTGCGTCCAGCCGGGGGCGCCGCGGCCGGTGAAGGCGGCCGCCTCGACCCAGCTGCCGAGCACCCGTTCGCGGCGCCGCCCGGGCTCGTACCAGGCCACGGGCGCGGGCCGCACGGCCGCGGTGGCGACGTCCGCCCGGGCCAGCAGGGCCCCCACCGGGCGGGACAGCGTGGGCCGGCCCACGAGCAGGACGCGCTCGATCCGCCGGCCCAGCGGGGAGTCCAGCAGCAGCCGGTAGGCCCCGACCGCGTGCGGGCCGCGGCGGGCGTTGGACGAGGGCTCCGCGAGCAGCGGCAGTCCGCACGCCTCGGCGAAGCGGGCCGCGTCCGCGCCGGCGCCGTCCCCGGCGACGACGACGGAGCGTGCCGTTCCTGCCGCCGCCGGCGGGGCGCCGACCGGTCCGGCCGACACCGCGGCCGGGCCCGGGTCCGGGCCCGGCGCCGTCCGGGCGGCCAGCTGCCGGGCCCGGGCCGCGAGCACCGGGCCGTCCGCCGGCGCGGGGTGCAGCGGATCGCGCAGGGCCACGTTGAGCTGGACCGGCCCCGCCGGCCGGGGTCCCTCCGGCCCCCGGCCGGCCAGGGCCGCGAGGACCCCGGCGAGGCGGGCGGGCACGTCCTCGCCCGGGAGGAGGTCCACGGCTGCGCGGACGTGGTCGCCGAAGATCCCCGGCTGACGGGTGGTCTGGTTGGCGCCGGTGCCCCGAAGCTCCGGCGGACGGTCGGCGGAGAGCACCACGAGGGGCACCTCGGCGTGGTCGGCCTCCAGCACGGCGGGCAGGAGGTTGCCCACGGCCGTGCCCGAGGTGGTCAGCACCCCGGCCGGCCGGCCGGTGGCCCGGGCGATGCCGAGGGCGGTGAACGCCGCGCCCCGCTCGTCCACCCGCACGTGGACCTCGAGGGCCCCCGCGGCCTGGGCGGCCGCGGCGGCGTAGGCCAGCGGCGCGGACCGGGAGCCCGGGGCGACGACGAGGTGCCGCATCCCGGCGGCGACGAGCTCCTCCAGGACGGTGCGGGCGGTGTCGAGGGACGGTGTGGTCACAGGAGACCAGGGTAGTCCGCGCACGCCGTGGTCCCCGGCGCGCCGGGGGGCGGGCCGGGGACCGGGCGGGGCCGGACGCCGTCGGGCGGCTCCGGGCGCGGGCTCAGTAGGAGCGGGACGCGCTCCGCGCGGCCGCCTTCGTCTCCGCGGTGGCCTTGCCCCTGTAGCCGCGGTAGCGGGGCCCGCGCTCTCCGTTCTTGCGCCGCTTGTCCTGGTTGCGGCCCTTCCCCGGCCTGTCGTGGATGCCTCCGGGGAACTCGGGCTCCCCGCCCCGGCCCACGGCGAAGACCTGCGCCACGGACGGCCGCGGCAGGGACCACTCGCCCTCGCCCTGGCGGGTCTCCACCACGTAGTCCGGGAAGTAGGAGCGGGGCTCCTCGAAGGAGCCGTCCTCGCCCGGGTGCTGTACGGCCACGTAGACCATGCGCTCGCGGTCGTGGATGACGGGCCCGCAGGTCTCCGCGTCCTGGGGCACGGCCAGGAACTGCTCGACCCGGCCGCGCTCGCGCCCGGACAGGCCCACCTTGAACAGTCCGTCGTTGTAGCCGATCGTCCCCGGGGCGCCGTCGGTGGAGACCCACAGGCTGCCCTCCGAGTCGAACGCCAGGTTGTCCGGGCAGGAGATCGGGGAGACCTGCGCCGCGGGGAAGCCGGAGAAGTAGGCCGAGGAGTTCTTCGACGGGTCCCCGGCCACGATCAGCAGGTTCCAGTCGAACACCAGGGCTGCGGCGCGGCCGTCCCGCTCGACGAGCTCGAGCACGTGGCCGTCGCGGTTCTGGGTGCGCGGGTTCGCCTCGTCCGGGCCGGCCTTGCCCGGGGTGCCGCGGTCGGTGTTGTTGGTCAGCGCCACGTAGACCTTGCCGGTGTGCGGGGAGGGCTCGACGTCCTCGGGGCGGTCCATCTTGGTGGCTCCGGCCTTGTCCGCGGCCAGCCGGGTGAACACCAGGACCTGCTCGACGGACATCCCGGCCACCGCGGACTCCCCGCCCACCACCAGGGGCAGCCACTCGCCGGAGCCGTCGAACGCGCCGTCGGAGGGCAGCCGGCCGGAGCCGTCGATCTCGGTCTCGGTGTCCCCGGTGAACCTCGCGACGTACAGGTCCCCCGCGGAGAGCAGCGTCATGTTGTGGGCGCGGTCGCCCTCGACGTACTTGTGGGCGGAGACGAACTTGTAGAGGTAGTCGAACCGCTCGTCGTCGCCGGAGTAGGCCACCACGGTGCCGTCCTCGGCCACGCGCACGTTGGCGCCCTCGTGCTTGAAGCGGCCCAGCGCGGTGTGCTTGACCGGCGTGGAGGCCGGGTCCTGGGGGTCGATCTCCACGACCCAGCCGAAGCGGTGGGGCTCGTTCGCGTAGCCCGGCAGGGTCGAGTCGAAGCGCGGGTCCACCTCGTGCCAGCGCCGGCTCGGCGCCTCGGCGGCGATCCCGTAGCGCTTCTGCTCGGCGGAGCCGTTGCCCTTGAAGTACTGGTTGAAGTTCTCCTCGCCGGAGAGGACCGTGCCCCACGGGGTGGTGCCGCCGGCGCAGTTGTTGAGGGTGCCCAGCACCAGCGCCCCGGAGGGGTCGGCGTCCGTGGTCAACAGGTCGGAGCCCGCCGCGGGTCCGTCCACCCGGAAGGCAGTGCTCATGGTGATGCGCCGGTTCCGGCTGCCGCCGCGGACGTAGGACCAGGGCCGGCCGGGGCCGGTGCGGGCGATCTCCACGACGGACATGCCGTGGGCCGCCATGGCCACCCGGGCCACGCGCTGCACGTCGTCCTGCTGCTCGGCGGGGAACATCAGGTTCTCGTTGGTGTACTCGTGGTTGCTCACCAGCACTCCGCTGCGCCCGCCGCGGTCCTGGAGGACGTCCAGGTAGTCACAGTTGTAGCCGAACTGCACCGACTGGGCCGCGGCCGTCTGCTGCAGGGGGTCGAACTCCGGCGAGTCCGCGAAGAGGGGGTCGCCCCAGCGGATGATCGGGGACCAGTCGAAGCCCTCGGGGACCGTGAGGTCGTCCACGGTGTTCGGCACGGGCGCGATGGGCCCGAAGGACAGTCCGGGGCGTCCGCGGCCGTGGGCCTGGGCGGCGTCCGGGGTGGCGCCGACGACGCCGACGGTCACGGCCGCCGCGGCGCCGAGGCCCAGGGCGGAGCGGCGGGACAGCGCGGCGCTCGCGATGTCGCGGAAGTAGCCGTTGCCGGAGGTGTTGCACTCCGGCCCGGCGCAGGCGCTGCCGCACTTGAGCTCGCACGTGACGGGGCTGCGCTTGCCGCGCGTGTGGCCCAGCAGGGGCAGGAAGGGGCGCTCGGCAGTGTCGGTCATGGCTCTCCCAGGAGATCGGACCCGCGGCGGACCGCGGTCGGGGAACAGGTGCTCGGCCACTGCACCACCGGCCGGTGAGGCACCGGAGGCGGGCGGGCGAACCGCGGGTGAACGCCCCGTGACCGGGCGGGGACGGACCTGTTCCCGGATTCACTCCGGTCCGTGCGGATTCACTCGGAGAAACAAAGCACCGGCGCATTCCGTGGGCGCCCCGGCAGTGGGATGCTCGTCCCGTCAGGCCGTCCCATCCGTCCAGCGACCCGGACCGTGACCGGGAACCCGGAAGACCCCCCTCCTTTCGCACCGTTCGCCCACGACCGAGCCGCCGCGGCGGCGGTGCCGGTCCGGGCACGGACGAAGGAGGCGCGTGATGCCCACGGAACCAGGAGCGGGGCTGCTGTCCCCGCAGGACCGCGGAGGACCCGGTCCGCACGAGCACGGATCACGCCGGCACCACCCCGGGGCCGTGGACTGCCGGAGCGTCCACCGCGCGTGGGACCTCCACCCGGGGGACTGCCTGCACGGGCGGGTCATCGCCTCGGTCCGCGGCGTGGTAGGCCTCGCCTGCAGCCCCGTGGCGGTCTTCTCCTTCACGGGCGAGGACCCCGAGCACACGGCCCGGACGCGGATCGGCGCCGCCCACCCCGACGTGGAGCTCGGCTGCGACGACGTGTGGCGCGCCGCCCGGGCGTGGGTCCGGCGGCACGGTCTGCGGGAGGGCGAGCCCGTGGACCTGGACCGGCTCCGGACCGAGGTCCTGGGGGACGTGGCTCAGGGCTGAGGCGCGGCGCCGGCCAGGGCGTGCACGCGGCGCAGCCGCTCGAGCCACCACCGGCGCCGGTCCGCGGGCACGGCGTGGCGCTCCAGCAGCACGGGGTCCGGGACCGCGTCCCGCAGCTCGAGCACCCCGTCCACCGGCCGCAGCGGCTCCCGCAGGACGTCGGCCCGCATGAGGGACACCGTCCCGAGCCCGCAGGCGTACGGCAGCTCGGGCAGGGCGGCGGCGAGCGCGAGACCCGCCCGGATGCCCACCGAGGTGTCCAGGGCCGAGCTGACCACGGCCGGCAGCCCCGCCCGGGCCACCACGTCCAGGGCGCGGCGGACCCCGCCCAGCGGCGCCGCCTTGACCACGAGCAGGTCGGCGGCGCCCGCCCGGGCCACCGCGAGGGGGTCCTCCTCCTTGCGCACGGACTCGTCCGCGGCCACGAGCACCGGCACGCCCCGGTCGGCGAGGCCCTCCCGGACGGCCGCGAGGCCCTCGATCGTGGGCACGGGCTGCTCCGCGTACGCGAGCCCGTGCCGCCCGAGCCGCTCCAGCGCGGTGAGGGCGGTGGGCACGTCCCATCCCCCGTTCGCGTCCACCCGCAGCTCGGCGTCCGGCAGCAGGGCCCGCACGGCCGCGACCCGGGCGTCGTCGTCCGCCGGGCCCTGGCCGCGCTCGGCGACCTTGATCTTCACGGCGCGCACCCCGTCGCCGAAGCCCGCGAGCACCTCCCGGACCCGGGCCGCCGGCACGGCGGGCACGGTCGCGTTGACGGGGACGCGGGTGCGCAGCGGTACCGGGAAGCCGTGCCACGCGGCGTCGACCGCGGCGCGCAGCCAGGGACCGGCCTCGGCGTCCCCGTACTCGGGGAACGGTCCGAACTCCCCCCACCCCGCGGGACCGCGCAGGAGCAGCGACTCGCGCACGTCCACGCCGCGGAAGCGCACCCGCATCGGCAGGGCGACGACGTGCGCGTCGGCGAGCAGGTCCTCGAGCGGGGGCAGGGCGGCGGCGGGGAGCATGCCGCCCAGCCTAAGGGGCCTCCTTCCGGCGCGCTCCGACCCGTGCGTGGAATGATGAGGGCTCCGCGGGTGCCGGCACCGGCCGCGACCCGCACCACCGCCCAGGAGCTCGATGACCACCACCACCACCCGCCGCCCCGCCCCGACCGCCCTCCAGGTCCTGGGCCATCTGCTCGGCGCCGCCGCCCTCTGGGCCTCGGCCGCGCTGGTCGGGGTCGTGGCCCTGACCACCGCGACCGGGCAGTGGCTCGACGAGCTGGCCCTGCGCCAGGCGAGCGGCGCCTTCCCGGACCTCTCCGAGCGTGCGGCCCAGCTGCTGGACTCGGTCCCGTGGGTGGTGGGCGCGGTCTCGGCCCTGTGCCTGGCGGTCCTGGCCGTGCGCTCCCGGCGTCTCGCCCCGGCAGTGGTGGGGGCGGCGGTGGTGGTGCTGTCCAACCTCACGGTCCAGCTGCTCAAGCGGGTGCTGCTGGAGAAGCCGGACCTCGGGATCCAGGAGGTCACCGTCAACTCGTTCCCCTCCGGGCACACGGCCGCCGCGGCCGCCGCCGTGGCGGTGGTGCTGCTCGCGGCCCCCGCCGCCTCCCGGCCGCTGGTCGCGCTGCTCGGGGCCGCGGCCACGACCGTCACCGGGGTGGCGACGCTGCTCAACGGCTGGCACCGGCCCTCGGACGTCGTGGCGTCCCTGCTGGTCGTGGCGGGCTGGGCGGCCCTGGGCGGTCTGGTGCTGCGCCTGACCGGGCCCGTGGAGCGCCCCGTGCCCGGCGGGGGTCTGACCGCCCTGCTGGGCGCCGGCGGCGCGGGGACGCTGCTGCTCGGCCTGCTGCCCCTGTGGGCGGCCCTGCGGGCCCCGGGCGGGGGCTGGGCGGCGGTCGCCGCGTGCGCGGCGATCCTCGGCGTCAGTCTGCTGGTGGCAGCGGCGCTGACAGCGCTGCAAGCTCCTCGGTCGCGGCGTCCTCGGCCCTGATCCGCTCGAGCCGGTCCAGCAGGATCCGTGCCGCCCCGGGGCTGTAGGGCAGACGGAACATCGAGGCGGTCACCGGTCGCATGCCGTCGGGCCGCGCGGCGGCGGCCTCGCTCGCGTCCACCCGCTCGATGGCCGTGCGCATGAGCCGGGCCTGCTGGAGCACGAAGCCGCGCTCCACGGGGTTGCCGTGGCCGGGGACGAACACCTGGTAGCGGGCGAGGGCGGCGAGGTTCTCGAGCGCCGTGGCCCAGCCCCGGGGATAGGAGTCGTCGAAGCTGGGGTCGGCGCCCTGCTCCACGAGGTCCCCGGTGAACACGACGTCGTCGACGCCCACGCAGAGGTCGTTGTCGGTGTGGCCGGGGCCGAAGGAGAAGAGCACGGCCGCCCGCTCCCCCAGGTCCACCCGGGCCAGGGCGGGACGCCGGCCCGTGCCGGGCAGGTGCCGGTTGGGCACGACGAGCCGGGTGTCCGGTCCCTCGGCGGCGGCCATCTCGGGCTCGTGGGTGCCCACGAAGGATCGCTGGTAGTCGCCGTGCGCCTCGATCGCCGCCGCGCAGCCGCGGTGCGCCCAAAAGTCCTCGGCCCCGGCGCGCCGGAACACGGCGTTGCCGAGGAAGTGGTCGTAGTGGGCGTGCGTGTTCACGACCGTCAGCGGCAGGCCGGTGAGCGAGCGGACGGCCTCGAGGATCTCGCGGGCCTGGCGCGGGCCCGCGCCCGTGTCGATCACCAGGGCGCGGCGGGTCCCGAGCACGACACCGGAGTTGAGCCTCCAGTTGTCCGTGCTCACGGCGAAGACGCCGTCGCGGAGTTCGTTGATGCGCGCCACCCGACCAGGGTACCGACCGCCGCTGGCTATCCTGGCACCCATGACCTCTTCGGCCCCGGACCGTGCGGTCGGCGGCGCCGGCCGCTATGCTCCGTCCCCCTCGGGGGACCTCCACCTCGGCAATCTCCGCACGGCCCTGCTCGCGTGGGCCCTCGCCCGCGCGACGGGCCGGCGCTTCGTCCTGCGCGTCGAGGACATCGACCGGGTGCGCCCGGGGGCGGCCGAGCGGCAGCTCGCGGACCTCGCCCGGCTGGGTCTCGACTGGGACGGCCCGCCGCTGCTGCAGTCCTCGCGGGAGGCCGAGCACCGGGCCGTGGTGGCGCGTCTCACCGCGGCGGGGCGCACCTACGAGTGCTACTGCACGCGCCGGGAGATCCAGGCGGCCGCGAGCGCGCCGCACGGCGCCCCCGGCGCCTATCCGGGGACGTGCCGTGACCTCGACGACGCCGAGCGGGCACGGCGCCGGCGCGAGCGGCCCCCCGCGGTGCGGCTGCGGGCGGACGTGCGCTCCCGCACGGTCGTCGACCGGTGGACCGGGGCGTTCACGGGTGTCGTCGACGACTTCGTGCTGCTGCGCAATGACGGCCGCCCCGCCTACAACCTCGCGGTGGTCCTCGACGACGCTCACCAGGGCGTGGACCAGGTGGTCCGCGGCGACGACCTGCTGCCCTCCACCCCCCGGCAGGCCCACCTGGCCGCGGTGCTCGGGCTCGGCGAGCCGGAGTGGGCGCACGTCCCGCTCGTGCTCAACCCCCGCGGGCAGCGCCTCGCCAAGCGCGACGGCGCGGTGACCCTCGCCGAGCTCGCGGCGGCGGGGCACGGCCCCGAGGAGGTCGTCGGCCGGCTGGCGGCGTCGCTGGGGCTGCCCGGCCCGGCCCGGACGGCGCAGGACGTCCTCGCCGTCTTCGACGAGGACGCCCTGTCCCGGGAGCCCTGGGTGGTGGACCCGGCCGGGTGGGCCGCTCAGGCGCGCGCGGCCGCGGAGGTCCCGGCCTCCTCCGGCGCGTGCGGGTCCTCGGGCTCGGCGAGGAAGCGCTCGTAGGCGGGGGTGGTCAGGAAGGCGGGGTAGTCGTCGCCCAGGGCGACCTCCTCGAAGATGGCTCGGGCGTCGTCGAAGCGGTCGCCCTCGGCGCGCTCGATCCGCGCGAACTCCTCCTCGACCAGCTCCTGCACCCAGTCCCGGGTGATCTCCTCGCCCTCGTCCGTGATGGCGCGGGTGTTCACCCACTGCCAGATCTGCGAGCGGGAGATCTCCGCGGTCGCGGCGTCCTCCATCAGGTTGTGGATGCCCACCGCGCCGTTGCCGCGCAACCACGCCTCGATGTAGCGGATCCCCACCTCGACGTTGCTGCGGATCCCCTCCTCGGTGATCTTCCCCTCGGCCGAGGCGATGTCGATGAGCGCCTTGTCGTCGGGCACCACGTCCTCGCGGAGCCGGTCCAGCTGGTTGGGCTTCTCGCCGAGCACCGCGTCGAAGACCTCGCGGCACACGGGGACCAGGTCCGGGTGGGCCACCCAGGACCCGTCGAAGCCGTCCTCGGCCTCGCGGGTCTTGTCGGCGCGCACCTTCTCGATCGCGGTGCGGTTGACCTCCTCGTCGCGCCGGGAGGGGATGAACGCGGCCATCCCGCCGATGGCCATCGCCCCGCGGCGGTGGCAGGCCCGCACGAGCTGCTCGGTGTAGGCCCGCATGAACGGCTGCGTCATGGTCACCGCGTTGCGGTCCGGGAGGATGAAGCGGGGCCCGCGGGTCCGGAAGTTCTTGATGATCGAGAAGATGTAGTCCCACCGGCCGGCGTTGAGGCCCGCGGCGTGCTCGCCGAGCTCGTGCAGGATCTCCTCCATCTCGAAGGCCGCGGTGATCGTCTCGATCAGCACGGTGGCGCGGATGGTGCCGCGGTCCGCCCCGAGCATGGACTCCGCCCGGCTGAAGATGTCGTGCCACAGCCGCGCCTCCTGGTGGGACTCGGTCTTGGGCAGGTAGAAGTAGGGGCCCAGGCCGAGCTTCTTGAGCCGGCGGGCGTTGTGGAAGAAGTACAGGCCGAAGTCGACGATCGCGCCCGCGATGGGCTCGTCCCGCACGGACAGGTGCCTCTCCTCGAAGTGCCACCCGCGGGGGCGCACCACGATGGTGGGGTTGGACCGGGCGTCCTTGTTCTGCAGGGCGTACTTCTTGCCGTCGGGGTTGGTGAACTCGATGGTCCCCTCGAGCGCGTCGATCAGGTTGAGCTGGTTGGTGACCACGTTCGCCCAGTGCGGGGTGTTCGCGTCCTCCATGTCCGCGAGCCACACCTTCGCCCCGGAGTTGAGCGCGTTGATGGTCATCTTCCGCTCGGTGGGGCCGGTGATCTCCACGCGGCGGTCCTCGAGCCCGGGCGGGGGCGGGGGAACCCGCCAGGAGTCGTCCTCGCGGATCCTGCGGGTCTCGGGCAGGAAGGTGGGGTCGGTGCCGCGGGCGATCGCCTTGCGCCGCTCCTCGCGGGCCGCCAGCAGCTCGCGCCGGCGGGGCTCGAACTCGCGGTGCAGCGCCGCGAGGAAGCCGAGCGCGTCGGGGGTGAGCACACTGTTCTGCCGGGGCACGTGGTGACCGGTGAGGGTCACGCCGTTGATCGTCACGGGATTGCTGGTCATGGTCATCATGGCTGGGTCCTCGCCTGAAGAGTGTCCTGGGGAGTTCGGGTGGGGCGGCTCCGGTGGGCACCGGAGCGGGTCGTCGTCGGATGCGGCGCGGCCGGGGGCCCCGTCGGGCCCCCGGCCGGTCACGGCCGTCCGGCTCAGAACTGGGCGGTCTCGGTGGACCCGGCCAGCGCCGTGGTGGAGGACTGCGGGTTGAGGACGGTGGAGACCAGGTCGAAGTAGCCGGTGCCGACCTCGCGCTGGTGGCGGGTGGCGGTGTAGCCGCGCTCCTCGGCCGCGAACTCCCGCTCCTGCAGCTCCACGTAGGCCGTCATCTGGTTGCGGGCGTAGCCGTGGGCCAGGTCGAACATCGAGTAGTTCAGGGCGTGGAAGCCGGCCAGGGTGATGAACTGGAACTTGAAGCCCATCGCGCCCAGCTCCCGCTGGAACTTCGCGATCGTGTCGTCGTCCAGGTGCTTCTTCCAGTTGAAGGACGGCGAGCAGTTGTAGGCGAGCATCTGGTCCGGGTGCTCCGCGTGGATGCCCTCGGCGAACTTCTTGGCCAGCTCGAGGTCCGGGGTGCCCGTCTCCATCCACAGCAGGTCGGCGTACGGGGCGTACGCGTTGCCGCGGGCGATGCAGGCCTCGAGGCCGTTGCGGACCTTGTAGTAGCCCTCCGCGGTGCGCTCGCCGGTGACGAACGGCTTGTCGCGGTCGTCCACGTCCGAGGTGATCAGGGTGGCCGCCTCGGCGTCGGTGCGGGCGATGATCAGCGAGGGGACGTCGGCGACGTCGGCCGCGAGCCGGGCCGCGCTGAGGGTGCGGACGTGCTGCTGGGTGGGGATGAGCACCTTGCCGCCCAGGTGGCCGCACTTCTTCTCGGAGGCCAGCTGGTCCTCCCAGTGCACGCCGGCCGCGCCGGCGGCGATCATGGACTTCATGAGCTCGTAGGCGTTGAGCGGGCCGCCGAAGCCGGCCTCGGCGTCGGCCACGATCGGGACCAGCCAGTCCTCGACCGTCCTCGTGCCCTCGGAGTGCTCGATCTGGTCGGCGCGCATCAGCGCGTTGTTGATCCGCCGCACGACCGCCGGGACGGAGTTCGCGGGGTAGATCGACTGGTCGGGGTAGGTCTGGCCCGCGAGGTTCGCGTCGCCGGCGACCTGCCAGCCGGAGAGGTAGATGGCCTTGAGCCCGGCCTTCACCTGCTGGACCGCCTGGTTGCCGGTCAGGGCGCCCAGGGAGTTGACGAAGTCCTCGGTGTGCAGCTTCTCCCACAGCTGCTCCGCGCCGCGGCGGGCCAGGGTCATCTCCTCCTGCACCGTGCCGCGCAGGCGGACGACCTCCTCCGCCGTGTAGTCGCGGGTGATCTGCGCCCAGCGGGGATCGGCGTCCCACTCCTGGCGGATCTCGTCGGCGGTCTTGGGGGCGTTGGGGTAGGACATGTCGGCTCCTCGTCGAGTGGTCCGGAAACGGGTGCTTCGGCTTTAGGGTCACCGGGAAGTTCGCTCTTCCGTGGTGACACATCCCACTTTGCCCCAGTCCAACCCGGATCAACCCCACATTTCTCGTCGAACTTTCACTGTTTTTCGTCTATCGTGAAGAAATGACGACCAGCGCCTGGGGCACCGAGGAACCGACGTCGGCCGAGCCGGCCGGCAGCACCGACCTGATCGGTCTCGGCCGGCGCATCCGCTCGCTGCGCAAGGACCGGGGGCTGACCCTCGCGGAGCTCGCCGACCGCGCCGGGACCGCCACGTCCCAGCTGTCCGTGATCGAGAACGGCCGGCGCGAGCCCCGGCTCAGCCTGCTGCGACGCCTCGCCGAGGTCCTCGGCACCAGCGTGGACGCCCTGCTGGGGGCCGAGCCCGGCACCCGGCGCGAGGCGCTCGAGATCCAGCTGGAGCGAGCCCAGCGCTCCCCGTTCTACGAGCAGCTGGGGCTGCCCACCGTCCGGGTCAGCTCCGCCCTGTCCACCGAGGTGCTCGAGGCGCTCGTGGCCCTGCAGGAGCGCCTGGCCGAGGCGCTCGAGAAGAACTCGGCCACCCCGGAGGAGGCCCGCCGGGCCAACGTGCAGCTGCGCCGGCTCATGCGGGCGCAGGACAACTACTTCCCGGACCTGGAGCAGGCCGCCAAGGAGCTGCTGGCCCTGGGCGGCTACTCCTCGGGGCCCGTGTCCAACTCCGTGATCTCCGAGATGGTGGGCAGGCTGGGCTACAGCATCCACCACGTCACCGACCTCCCGCACTCGACCCGCTCGGTGACCGACCTGCTCAACCGGCGGATCTACCTCGTGCAGAGCCCGCGGGCGGACCACGACCCCCGGGCGGTGCTGCTCCAGGCCGTGGGTCACCAGGTACTGGGCCACGAGCCCCCGAAGGACTACGCCGAGTTCCTCGCCCAGCGGGTGCAGAGCAACTACTTCGCGGCCGCGGTGATGCTGCCGGAGGACAAGACCGTCCCGTTCCTGCTCGAGGCCAAGAAGAACCGGGACCTGTTCCTGGAGGACCTCAAGGACCGCTTCGCCGTGTCCCACGAGACGGCGGGCCACCGATTCACGAACCTCGCCACCCGCCACCTGGGCATCCGCACCCACTTCCACAAGGTGCACTCGTCCGGGGTGATCCACAAGGCCTACGAGAACAACGGCCTCGCGTTCCCCACGGACCACACGGGGGCGATCGAGGGCCAGATCTCCTGCCGCAAGTGGTCCGGGCGCACCGTCTTCGACCAGCCCAACCAGTTCACGGCGTTCGCCCAGTACACGGACACGCCCTCCGGCACGTACTGGTGCTCCACGCGCACGGAGCTCTCGAGCCAGGGCGTGTTCTCGATCGGGGTGGGCGTCGCGTTCACCGACGCCCGCTGGTTCCGCGGCCGCGACACCCCGAACCGCACCGTGTCCACGTGCCCGGACCCCTCGTGCTGCCGGCGCCCGCCCGAGGAGCTGAGCCGGGTGTGGGCCGGCCACGCGTGGCCCAACACGCGGGCGCACTCGCACGTGCTCGCCGCCCTGCCGGAGGGGGCCTTCCCGGGCGTCGACGAGCGCGAGGTCTACGAGTTCCTGCAGGCCCACGACGACGCCTGAGCCGCTCCCGCGGCCCGCGCGCAGGATCCCCCTATACCCGTAGGAGCTGGCCACTGCCCGGGAGCGGGCGTAAAGTCCTGTGGGACCTCTGCCCCACCCACCTCCCCTGGGCGCTGCGCTCCACCGGGCCGGCTCCGGGCGGAAAGGACACCATGACCCAGGAGATATCCCAGACGATAGCGATCGTCGTCTACTTCGCCGCGATGATCGCGATCGGGCTCTACGCCAACAGCAGGACGAAGAACCTCGACGACTACATGCTCGGCGGGCGCAACCTCAAGCCCGGCGTCGCCGCCCTCAGCGCGGGCGCCTCCGACATGTCCGGCTGGCTGCTGCTCGGCCTGCCGGGCGCCGTGTTCCTCTCCGGTCTGGTCGAGGCGTGGATCGCCATCGGGCTGATCATCGGCGCCTGGGTCAACTGGAAGTTCATCGCGCCCCGGCTGCGCTCCTACACCGAGGTCTCGCACAACTCGATCACGATCCCGTCCTTCCTGGACAACCGGCTCAAGGGCGGGACCCGGATGCTGCGCATCGTCTCCGGGCTGATCATCCTGGTGTTCTTCACGTTCTACGTCTCCTCCGGCATGGTCGCGGGCGGGCTGTTCTTCCAGTCGTCCTTCGGCTCGACCTACCACGCCGGCCTGCTCCTGGTGGTCGGCGTGACCATCGCCTACACGCTCTTCGGCGGCTTCCTGGGCGCGACCTACACCGACGTGGCCCAGGGCATCCTGATGTTCGTCGCCCTGCTCATGGTCCCGGTCGTCGGGATCATCAACGTCGGCGGCTTCGGGCAGATGGCCGAGAACATCACCGCGGTGAACCCGGACGCCCTCTCCCTCGTGCGCGGCGCCACCGTGATCGGCGTCGTCTCCGCCCTGGCGTGGGGCCTCGGCTACTTCGGCCAGCCGCACATCATCGTCCGCTTCATGGCCATGCGCTCCCCCTCCGACGCCAAGACCGGCCGCCGGATCGGGCTGACCTGGATGGTGCTCAGTGTCGTCGGGGCGATCGCCACGGCCCTCGTGGGCCTCGCCTACTACGGCAACCGCCCCGACGAGAGCCCCACCGACCCGGAGTCCGTGTTCCTGGACCTGGCGCAGGTGTTCTTCCACCCGGTCGTCGCGGGCTTCGTGCTCGCCGCGGTGCTGGCCGCGATCATGTCCACGGTCTCCTCCCAGCTCATCGTCTCCTCCTCCGCCCTGGTGGAGGACCTGTACAAGCTGACCGTCAAGCAGTCGCCGTCCGAGCGCAAGCAGGTGTGGATGGGCCGCGCCGGCGTGGCCCTCGTCGCCCTCGTGGCGGTGTTCCTGGCCTGGGAGCAGAACAACACGATCCTCGGCCTCGTGGCCTTCGCGTGGGCCGGCTTCGGCGCCTCGTTCGGCCCGATCGTGATCCTGTCCCTGTTCTGGCGCAAGCTCACCAACCTGGGCGCGATCACCGGCATGGTCCTGGGCGCGGTCACCGTGTTCGCGTGGACCGTGAGCCCGTGGGCCGACCTCTACGAGATCATCCCCGGCTTCGTGGTGAGCCTCGTGTCCGCGATGCTGGTCTCGAAGGCCACGTACCGGCGGGACGAGGAGGTCGAGCGCGAGTTCGACGACGCCGTGCGCCTCACCCACGCGGCGCAGGACGAGATGGCCCGGGGCTGACCCGTCCGCACCGCCCCCGGGGCCCGTTCCGCACGCCGGGACGGGCCCCGTCGCCGTCCGGGGTCAGTACCCGATCGTGGCCAGAGTGGCGCGGATGGCGTCGGCGGAGCGGTGCAGCATGGCCAGCTCCTGCTCGTCCATGGGCACGACCAGGCGCTCGACGACGCCCCGCCGCGCGACGACCGACGGCACGGACAGCGCGATCCCGCTGATCCCCCGGTAGTCGTCCAGGACCGTGGAGACGGGCAGCACGGCGTGCTCGTCGCGCAGCACGGCCTCGGCCACGCGCGCCCCGGCGAGGCCGATCGCGTAGTTGGTGGCGCCCTTGCCCTGGATCACCGTGTACGCCGCGTTGATCGTCCGGTGCGTGATCTCGTCGAGCCGCTCGTCGGTGAAGGGCCGGCGCCCCTCGACCGTCCAGTCCCGCAGCGGGATCTGCCCGATGTTGGCGTTGGACCACAGGGGGAACTCGGTGTCCCCGTGCTCGCCGACGATCGTGGCGTGCACGCTCGTGGTGGACACCCCGCCCTCCTCCGCCAGCAGCCACCGCAGCCGGGACGTGTCCAGCACGGTCCCGGAGGACATCACCCGCTCCGTGGGCAGCCCCGTGAGCTTCTGCGCGATGACCGTGAGCACGTCGCACGGATTGGTCACCAGCACGTACACGGCCCCGGGCGCCTGCTCCACGAGGCGCGGCATCAGCTGCTCGAGGATCGCGGCATTGGCGCCCGCCAGCTCCATCCGGGTCTGGCCGGGGCGCTGCTTGGCCCCGGCGGTGACGAAGACGACGTCCGACCCGGCCAGCACGGCGACGTCGTCGGAGCCGGTCACCCGGGAGCTGGGGGTGAACATGGCCCCGTGGGCCAGGTCCAGGCCCTCGGCGCGGACCCGGTCCCCGGCGAGGTCGTAGAGGGCCACCTCCTGCGCGACACCCTTGATCAGCACCGCGTAGGCCAGGGACGAGCCGACGGAGCCGGCGCCGACCACGCCGATCTTGGTTCTCGCGGGGCTGGGGGGCACGGTCTCGGGCACGGGGAGCTCCTCGCTGGTCCGGCGGTCCGCGGCAGCGGACCGTGTGCTCCCATCCTGGGCCAGCGGGGCGGGTCCGGGAAAGGCCCCGGTGCGCCGTGTCGCGGTGCGCCTCAGTCCGCGGCGGACGCGGAGGCCGCCGCCAGGAGGTCCCGCGCGATGGGGCCGCCGGTGACCGAGCCCAGGTCGCCGTCCTCCACGAAGACCGCCACGGCGAGGTCCTCGTGCTCGGCGACCACCCAGGAGTGCGTCCGGGGCGGGTCCTCGTCGCCGAACTCCGCGGTGCCGGTCTTGCCGATCGCCGTGTCCGGCTCGAGCTCCTGGAGCACGCCGAGGTGCCCGGACGAGACGACGGCCCGCATCATGGTGCGCAGCTGCTCCGCCTCCTCCGCGGTCAGGGGCTCCTGCGGGCCCGGAGCGGCGTCCTCTTCGAGCAGACCCTCCGTGCCGATCAGCCGAGGGGTGACGAGCTGCCCGGCGGCGACCGAGGCGGTGAGACCCGCCATGCTCAGCGGGGAGACGAGCGTGCGGCCCTGCCCGAACATCGCCACGGCGTGCTGGGCCGGGTCCTCCTCCTCCTCGGGCACCGTGCCGGGAAACACCGGCACGCCGAGGTCCGTCCCGGCGCCGAGGCCGAGCGCGGCAGCGGCGCCGGCCAGCTCCGCCTGGCTGATCCGTTCGTGCTGATCCACGAAGCTGGTGTTGCAGGAGTGGGCGAGGGACTCGGTGAGGGTGACCGGCCCGGTGAACTCGGCGGGGTAGGACTCGACGTTGTCGATCCGCACGCCGGCGGCGGTCGTGGACGGCGGGCACTGCACGACCGTCCCGGGGGTGTCGCCCTTCCGCAGCATCGCCAGGGCCGTGACCACCTTGAACGTGGAACCGGGCGCGTACTGGCCCAGCAGCGCCGTGGAGTAGCCCTCGGAGCCGGGGCCGTTGGCCGACGCGACGAGTTCGCCGGTGGAGGGCCGCACCGCCACGACCGCGGACGGGGAGTCGATCCCGGCCAGCAGCTCCTCGGCGGTGCTCTGGAGGTCCCGGTCCAGGGTCAGGGTGAGCGGTTCGCCGGGCCGCGGCGGCACCTCGAACAGCGGGTCCCCGGCGGGCTGCGGCGCACCGCCGTCGTCCCCGGACGCGTCCCCCTCCCCGGACCGGTCCGCGACCTCCTCCACGACCTCCTCCACGATCTCCTCCACGACGACGCCGGGGACGCCGCGCAGCCGGTCGTCGAAGCGCTCCTGCACTCCCCCGCGGCCGACCGCCGTCCCGGGGGCGAGCACCCCGCCGGAGTCCGCCACGTCCTCGGCCGTCGCCTCGCCCACCCCGCCCAGGAGGTCGGCGGCGAAGCCGCGGGCGGGGGCCAGGGGCATCTCGTCCTCGAGCACGAGCAGCCCCGGGACGGCGGCCGTCCGCTCGGCGTCCAGCGCGCGGAAGTCCTCCTCCCGCAGCGGCAGCGCCTCCACGAACGCCTCGGGACCGGCCTGCTCCACGGCCTCGGCGTACGCGTCGGCGTCGATGTCCACGGCCGCCGCGAGCCGGCGCGCCGCCTCCCCGGGGTCCGCCCCCTCCAGCTGCGAGCGGTCGATGCCCAGCCGCCGGACCGGCCGCTCCGTCACGAGCGTCTCGCCGTCCGCCCCGAGGATGTCCCCGCGGTCCGCGGCCACCGTCCGGGCGCGCAGGGCCTCGCCCTCGGCCAGGCCCGGGTGCACCACGGCCGGGGACCACTCGGGGGCCCAGTCGCCGGCACCGGTCCGGACCAGCGGCAGGACCGCGTCGTACACCCAGTCCTGCTCGACGCCCGGGAGGTCCCAGGACCACGCCAGGGTGGCCTCGCGCCGCCCCTCCTCCCCGGTGTCCTCGACCGCGGAGACCTCCACGGCAGGGGTGGCCTCCCCGAGCCGGGCGGTGATCCGCTCGTACCGGTCCTGGGCGGCGGCGCCCTCGACGGGGCCGAAGGACAGCTCCTCGACGCTGCCCGCGCCCAGCGCCGCGGCGGTCCGCTCGGCGGCCTCCCGCCCGTCGTCGGGGGAGAGCACCGAGCAGCCGGTGGCGAGCAGGGCGGCGGTGAGCACGACCGGGACGGCGGGGCCCGGCCGCCGGCGGCGGGACCGGGACGTCCCGGGCTGCGGGGCGGGGCGGGGAGTCTGCACGACACCGAATGTAGTCCGCGGACCTCCGCCCGCACAGGCCCCGCGGAGACCCCCGGACACGGAAGGACCGGTGGGTGCCGTGTCTGCAC
>NZ_JBHVDI010000066.1:0-18314 GCF_042802875.1 Kocuria sp. NPDC057446
GCACCCGGGACGGGTGCGGGGCTCCTGCTCAGCCGGTGCGCGGGACGCGGCTCAGATGAGCGTGACGCCGGTGGCCTGCGGGCCCTTCTGGCCCTGGCCGATCTCGAACTCGACGCGCTGGTTCTCCTCGAGGGTGCGGAAGCCCCCCGACTGGATCTCCGAGTAGTGGACGAAGACGTCCGAGTCGGAGTCGTCGGGGGTGATGAAGCCGAAGCCCTTTTCGGCGTTGAACCACTTGACGGTGCCCTGGGCCATGAAGATCTCTCCTTGCGAGATGGTGCGAAACGTGTGCACAGGTCGTGCACGGAAGGGCGGTACCACGAGATGAGCCGAGGGCCGCGGTCTCCGTTCCCGGGGGAGGAGGACCAGGGCCAGGGTCGAACGTCACGCTCGCCTACCCGTTCTGCGAGCATGCAAGACATGGAACGAAGAACAGGATCAGCTTCACACACTCCCCGGGGGCGGTCAACGTTGTTCGCCTGCTGATCATCGCGTGTTGCGCCCTGTTGGCCGGGCGCGTGACCGCTCCCGCGCCCGGCGGGGGAGCCGGGCGCCGGTCTCAGAAGAGGCGCGAGCCGCTGTCGTCGAGTCCGCGCATCTCGTCGTAGTCGAGGGTGAGGCACGCGATGCCCCGGTCCTCGGCGAGCACCCGGGCCTGGGGCCGGATCAGCTGGGCGGCGTACACCCCGCGCACGGGAGCCAGCAGGGGGTCCCGGTTGAGCAGCTCGAGGTACCGGGTGAGCTGCTCGACGCCGTCGATGTCGCCGCGGCGCTTGAGCTCGACCGCCACGGTGGCGCCCGAGGCGTCGCGGGCGAGGATGTCGACCGGCCCGATGGCCGTGGGGTACTCGCGCCGGACCAGGGTGTGCCCGGAGCCCAGACGGTGGATCTGCTCGGCGAGCAGGCGCTGGAGGTCGGCCTCGACCCCGTCCTTCACCAGCCCGGGATCGGTGCCGAGCTCGTGGGAGACGTCCTCGTGGATGGCGAAGACCTGGATCACCAGGCGGTCGTCGCTCTTGGCGGCCTGGACGGTCCACGTCTGCAGCACGCCCTCGGCCGCGAGCTCCGCCTCGGGCTCGCCCACGTGCAGGCGGGCCGGCGGGCTCATCCAGTTCAGGGGCTTGTAGCTGCCGCCGTCCGAGTGGACGAGCACGGAACCGTCCGCCTTCACGAGCAGAAGGCGCCGGGCGGCGGGCAGGTGGGCGCGCAGACGCCCTTCGTAGTCGACGGAGCAATCGGCAATGACAAGACGCACGCGGACCAGCCTAGCGCTCCGCGGCGGCCCGCCCGGACCCCCGGCGGGACGGCCCCCGTGTGAGACGATGGCGCCGTGCCCCGCTCCAACCACTCCTCGCGGCGCCGCCACGGCGGCGCCGGCCCGCGTGCCAGCAAGTGGCAGCGCGGCGCGGTGCAGGAGCCGTGGTCGGTCGAACGGGTCCTGGAGCCGGCGCCCACCGTGGAGCGCTCGGCCGACGGGGACTGGCTGGTCCGCCACGTCCGGCCCGCCAACGCGGTCAAGACCTACACCTGCCCCGGTTGCGGCCGGTCGATCCCGCCGGGGATCGCGCACCTCGTGGTCTGGCAGCAGGACTCGCTGCTGGGGGCGCGCAGCGCCTTCGAGGACCGCCGGCACTGGCACGAGCGCTGCTGGCGCACCCGCCGCTGACGCCCGGCCCGCCGGACCGCACGCACCGGGCCCGCCGTCACGCCGGGAGCGGACATGGTGCCGCGCCGGTGGCCGCGCCGCCCCCCGGGGGCCGATAATCGTGGAGGACCCGCGGCGCCCGCCGTGCCGCCGCCGCGGACCGTCGCCCCGGACCGGCGACGCCGACCACCGACCCAGCACCCGACGGCCGAGCGGACCGCCGAGCCCGTCGTCGAGCTTTCAGGAGACGCCCCGTGAACGAGTTCCAGCACCAGCAGCCCCGCCGCCCCGCCGAGGCCGCCGCGCCGCCGCAGGAGGCCGCGCTTCCGTCCTCGGTGCGGGGAGCCGTGGACCTGGGCGCCGCGCCCGCCGCCGGGGCCGGCGCCCCGTCCACGGGCCAGGACCGGGCCGGCGGGTACCGCCGGGAGGTGACGACGGCCGACTTCCAGGACGTCGCCCAGCTCTCCGCCCAGGTGCCGGTCGTGTTCGCCCTGTGGGCCCGCTTCAGCCAGCAGTCCGTGGCGTTCACCGACACTCTGGAGCAGGTCGTCGACCGCTACGGGGGACGACTTCTGCTGGCGTCGGTGGACGCCGAGGCGTCCCCCGAGATCGCGCAGATGTTCCAGGCGCAGTCCGTGCCCACCGTGGTGGCGCTGCTCGGCGGACGGCCTGTCCCGCTGTTCAACTCCACCGTCCCGCCCGAGCAGGCGGCCCAGCTGCTCGACGAGCTGCTCGCGCTCGCCGAGCAGAACGGCATCACGGGCAGCGTCGAGCCCGCGCGCGCCGAGGACGAGCCGGAGCCGCTGCCCCCGCTGCACCAGGAGGCCGTGGACGCCCTCGAGGCCGGGGACGTCGACGCCGCCGAGGCCGCGTACCGGAAGGCGATCGCCGAGAACCCGGGGGACCGGGAGGCCAAGCTCGCCCTCGCCCAGGTGCACCTGCTCCAGCGGGTGCTGCCGCTGGACGCCGCGACGGTCCGCGCCGAGGCCGCCGCGGCCCCGGACCACGTCGCGGCCCAGCTGGCCGTGGCCGACCTCGACGTCTCGGGCGGCCACGTGGAGGATGCCTTCCGGCGGCTGCTGGACCTGGTGCGGCGCACCGCCGGGGAGGACCGGGACGCGGTCCGGCTGCGGCTGCTCGAGCTCTTCGACGTGGTGGGCGCCGAGGACCCCCGCACGGTCACCGCCCGGGGCGCCCTGATGCGCGCCCTGTTCTGAGCCCGTGCCCGTGAGGGCCCCCGCGGGACCGGGCCGGTCCCGCAGGGGCCTCCCGTGCGGTGGCACCCGGCCGACCCGGGCCGGCCCGGATCCGTCGCACGACGGAGCCCCGGCCCGCGCGGGCCGGCCCGGATCCGTCGCGCGCCGGAGGCGGGCCCGGTCCCGGCCTGCCTACGCTGGTGGCATGAGCCACCAGCACTTCCCGCAGGCCGTCCCCGCACGGGCCGGCGCACCGGCACCGACCGCACCGGCGGCGCCCCCGCCCGGCGGTCCGCCGGCCCTCAGCGTGCGCGGCATCGCCCGCGTCTTCGGCCGCCCGGGCACCCCCGAGGCCAAGGTGGCCGTGGACCGCGTGGACCTCGACGTCCCCCGCGGCTCCTTCTTCGGCCTCGTGGGGCGCAACGGCGCCGGCAAGACCACGATGCTGTCGATGGCCACGGGCCTGCTCCGCCCGACGGCGGGCACCGCCCGCGTGGCCGGTGTCGACGTCTGGGCCGAGCCCCGCCGGGCCAAGCAGCTCATGGGGGTGCTCCCGGACGGGCTGCACCTGTTCGACCGGCTCACCGGGCGTCAGCTCGTCACCTACTCCGGACTGCTGCGCGGCATGGACCGGGACGTCGTGGCCGAGCGCACCGACGACCTGCTGCGGGCCATGGACCTGGTGGCGGACGCCGGCACGCAGGTCCAGGACTACTCCGCCGGCATGACCAAGAAGATCGCGCTGGCCGGCGCCCTCATCCACGCCCCGAGCCTGCTCGTCCTCGACGAGCCGTTCGAGTCCGTCGACCCCGTCTCGGCCGCGAACATCCGCGAGATCCTGCACGGCTTCGTGGCCGCCGGCGGGACCGTCGTCGTCTCCAGCCACGTGATGGACCTCGTGCAGCGGATGTGCGACCACGTCGCCGTGATGGACGGGGGCCGCGTGCTCGCCGCCGGGACGGTCGACGACGTCCGGGCCGGGGCCACGCTCGAGGACCGGTTCGTGGAACTGGTCGGCGGGCGCCGAGAGGCGGGGGAGGGCCTGTCGTGGCTGCGCCCGGAGTGAGCCGCGATCTCGCCCCGGCCCCGGAGGGCCTCGCCCCCGCCCGGGCGGGCACCGCTGCCCTGGCCTGGCGGCTCGTGGGCCTCAAGGCGAGGATCCTCGTCAACACCCTGACCCGCAGCACCTGGGTGCTCGTGGGGACCGTGCTGGGGGCCGCCTACTTCGTCTTCCTGCTGGGCCTGGCCGTGGTCGCGCTGTTCCTGCTCGGCCGCCAGGACCTCTCCCTGGTGCGCACCGTGCTCGTGCTGGCCGGGACGGCGGCCACGCTGGCCTGGTGGCTGCTGCCCGTGCTCGCGGCGCGCGCCGACGCCACGCTGGACCCGGCCCGTCTCGCCCTCCTGCCCCTCTCCGTGGGGCAGGTGCAGTGGGGCCAGGCGCTCGGGGCGCTCGTCGGCGTGCCCGGCGTGCTCACGGCCGTGGCGCTCGTGGCCACCGTGAGCTCCTGGCGCTCGTCCGCGCCCGCGCTGCTGACGGCACTGCTGTGCGTGCCGCTCGCGCTGGCCCTCCTGATCACCGGCTCCCGCTGCGTCACGGCCCTCGCCACCGGGCTCGGCCGGCGCCGGCGGCTCACGGAGCTGGTCTCGCTGGCCGCGCTCGTGCTCCTGGTGCTGCTCGGTCCCATCCTCGCCGGCGTGCTCAGCGGGCTGGAGCGGCTGTGGGACCGGCTGCCGCAGTACGCCGCGGTGCTGGCATGGACCCCTGTCGGAGCCCTCTGGGCCGTCCCGGAGGACGTCGCGGCGGGACGGTGGGCGGCCGCCGCGGCGCGGCTGGCCCTCACGGTCCTGACGGTCGTCGCCCTCGTCGTCGTCTGGCGGGAGGCCCAGGAACGGGCGCTCACCGGGGCGGCCGGCGGGCGGGCCGTCGCCCCGCGCACGGGTGCCGCCGGGGCGGGGCTGCTCGACCGAGGGCCCCGGCGTCCGTGGGCGGCCGTCGCGGCCCGGTGCCTGGTCTACTGGGTCCGTGATCCCCGCTACGCGGCCGGCCTGCTGGTCATCCCGGCGCTCGCCGTGCTGATCTGGTTCTCCCGCGACCCGGACGGCGGCGGCGTCTTCCTCTACGCCCTCGGCCCGATGATCGCGGCGCTCCTCGCGTACCAGATCTCGGGCGACGTGTCCTACGACAACACCGCGCTGCACCTGCACGTCCTCTCCGGCCTGCGGGGTGTCCACGACCGGGCGGGCCGGGTGCTCGCACTGCTGGTGATCGCCGTGCCGCTCACGGCCCTCGGACTGCTGCTGCCGTTCGCGGTCGAGGGCCGCTGGCAGCTGCTGCCCGGGGTCGCGGGCACCGCGCTGATGGCCCTGCTGGGCGGGGCGGGACTGTCCTCGGTGATGTCCGCCCGCTACACCTATCCCGTGGCCCCGCCCGGCGCGTCGCCGCTGAAGACGCCCCAGGGCTTCACCGTCCTGAACGTCCTCGTGCAGTTCGTGGCGCTGGGGCTGATCCTCGTCCTCGTGCTGCCGGCCGCCCTCCCGCTCGTGGTCCAGCTCGTCACCGGCGACCCCGTGTGGGGCTGGGTGTCGCTCACCGCCGGCGCGGTCCTGGGCCCCCTGCTGTGCTGGGGCGGGATCGTCCTCGGCGGGCGCTGGTACGACCGGCGGGCCCCCGAGCTGCTGCAGGAGGTCGCCCAGTTCCGCTGAGCCGGACGGCAGGTGCCGGAGGGCAGGTGCCGGACGGGCGGCGCGGACCGGCAGGTGCCGGGCGCACGCGGGCCGGCGGCGACGGGGTAAACTGGCGCCCATGCATGTCTCAGCGGCGACCACCGGCACCCCGACGAACGGCCTGGACGACAGCCCCTACGGCACCGACCCGGCGCAGCCGGCCGGGGGCACCTCCACGATCGAGCGGGAGGAGACCCGGGAGCTCCAGGAGCCGGGCGACCACGAGCGCTTCGCGCACTACGTGCGCAAGGAGAAGATCATGGAGTCCGCCCTCTCCGGCGAGCCCGTGATCGCCCTGTGCGGCAAGGTCTGGGTCCCCGGCCGCGACCCGCAGCGGTTCCCCGTGTGCCCCACCTGCAAGGAGATCTACGACGGCCTGCGCCCCCCGAACGACCAGGGCGACGACCAGGGCTGAGCACCGCCTCCCGAGCAAGCGCCCGCCGCCGGCGGGCGCTTTTGCGTGGCACGCCGCCGCGCCCCCGTCTTCCGCCGCGGCCACGAGGCCGCGGGCCCCCGAGCGAAAGGACGTCGCCAGAGTGTCCCAGGACGACCAGCTCTCCCTGTTCGGCGCAGCCGCCGCCGACCTCCCCCCGGCCTATCCCGACCGCGCCGCGTGGGGCACCGCCCCCAAGCTGCGCGCCTGGCAGGCGGAGGCGCTGCAGCGCTACTTCGAGACCCAGCCCCGGGACTACATGGCCGTCGCGACCCCCGGGGCCGGCAAGACGACCTTCGCGCTGCGGGTGGCCAAGGAGCTCTTCGACCGCGGGACCGTCAACCGGATCACGGTGGTGACGCCCACCGACCACCTCAAGCGGCAGTGGGCGGACGCCGCCGCACGCGTGGGCCTCGCGATCGACCCGAACTTCAAGAACGCGGACGGCTCCCACGGCCGGGACTACCTGGGCGCGGCGGTGACCTACTCCCAGGTGGCGATGAAGCCGCTGCTGCACCGGGCGCGCACCGAGGCGGGCCGCACCCTGGTGATCATGGACGAGATCCACCACGCCGGGGACTCGCTGACGTGGGGCGACGGGCTGCAGGAGGCCTTCGACCCCGCCGCCCGCCGACTCGCCCTGACCGGCACGCCCTTCCGCTCGGACACCGCGCCGATCCCGTTCGTGCGCTACGTGGAGGACGGGGACGGCATCCGCCGCTCGAGCTCCGACTACACCTACGGCTACGGCGACGCCCTCAAGGACCACGTGGTCCGGCCCGTGATCTTCCTCGCCTACTCCGGCCAGATGCGCTGGCGCACCAGCGCGGGGGAGGAGATGGCCGCGGAGCTCGGCGAGGGCTTCACGAAGGACATCACCGCGCACGCGTGGCGCACCGCGCTCGACCCGAACGGGCAGTGGATCCCGTCCGTGCTCCAGGCCGCGGACCAGCGGCTCACGGAGGTGCGGCGCACCGTGCCGGACGCCGGGGCCATGGTCATCGCGACCGACCACCAGGACGCGAAGGCCTACGCCGCGCAGCTGCGCCGGATCACCGGGGAGAGCCCCACCGTGGTCCTCTCCGACGACAAGGGCGCCTCGGACCGGATCGACGAGTTCTCCGCGGGCGACGGCCGGTGGATGGTGGCCGTGCGCATGGTCTCCGAGGGCGTCGACGTGCCCCGGCTCGCCGTGGGCGTGTACGCGACGTCCACGTCCACGCCCCTGTTCTTCGCCCAGGCGGTCGGGCGCTTCGTGCGCGCCCGCAAGCGCGGGGAAACGGCCTCCGTCTTCCTGCCGTCCGTGCCGGCGCTGATGCAGCTGGCCAACGAGATGGAGGCCGAGCGGGACCACGCCCTCGACAAGCCCGCCGCCGAGGAGACCGGCCTGCCCGCCGATCCCCTCGAGGAGGGCTGGGACGACGACCTGCTCGAGGAGGCCAACCGGGAGGAGAAGGCGTCCGCGGCCCTCGCGCAGGGCCGCTTCGAGGCCATCGGCTCGGACGCGTCCTTCCACGGCGTGCTCTTCGACGGCGGCGCCTTCGGCGGCGGCGTGGCCGTGGGCTCGGAGGAGGAGGCCGACTTCCTGGGCATCCCCGGCCTGCTCGAGGCCGACCAGGTCTCCGCGCTGCTCCGGGAGCGGCAGTCCCAGCACGCCCGCCGGCGCCCGGGCTCGGCCCGGGCCCCGGAGCCGCCGGCGGTGCCCGACCACCGGCGGCTCAAGGAGCTGCGCGCCACCCTGTCCAAGAACGTCTCGGCGTGGGCGTCGCGCACCGGCACCCCGCACGGAGTGGTCCACAACGAGCTGCGCCGCGTGTGCGGTGGCCCCGCGGTGGCGCAGGCCAACGAGGTCCAGCTGCAGGCGCGCGTCAAGAAGCTCCAGGACTGGTTCGTCGGGCGCAAGTAAGCCCTCGCCCGGGACATGCCGGGGCGTCCGAGACCGGCCCGCGGCCGGTCCCGGCTCAGGACCGGACGATCTCGACCCCCGCGTCGGCCATCTCCCGCAGAGCGCGCTCCGTGCTCTCCTCGGCGACGCCGGCGGTGAGGTCCACCAGCACCCGGGTGTCGTAGCCGGCCTCGACGGCGTCCAGGGCGGTCGCCCGGACGCAGTGGTCGGTCGCGAGGCCCACGATGTCCACGGCCTCGATCTCGTGCTCCCGCAGCCAGTCGTCGAGGCTCACGTCGGGCTCGTCGTCGACGTCCTCGTCGTCGCCCATGGGCACGTCCGCGTCCGGGGCGAGCAGCCCCTCGAAGCCGGAGTAGGCGGCGTCGTGCTCGCCCTTGCGGAACCACGCCTGGATCCAGTCCGTGTCCAGGTCGGGGTGCACGTGGGCGCCGCGGGAGTCGGCGACGCAGTGCACGGGCCAGGACCGCACGTAGTCCGGCTCGTCGGAGAAGTGCGCCCCGGGGTCGACGTGCCAGTCCTGGGTGGCGGCGACGGCCGCGTAGTCCCCGTGGTGGTCCTCCAGGTGCTCCGACACGGCGGCCGCCACGGCCGCGCCCCCGGTGACGGCCAGCGAGCCGCCCTCGCAGAAGTCGTTCTGCACGTCGACGACGATCAGTGCGGTCCTCATGGTGTTCCTCCCTCGGTTCGGTGCTTCTCGTGCTGTGGCCGGCGTCCGGCGGCGGGCGCCGGGCGTCCTGCTCGGCGGGACCCGTCCGGGGCCGTCGGCCCGGTCGGCCCGCTCAGGCCGGGGCCTCCGGTCCCAGGACGGTCGGGATCACGGGGTCGCCCTCGCTGAGCCTGCGGGCCGAGCGGGGCAGCTCCGCCACGGACGCCGCGTGCCGCTCCCGGGCCCGACGGACCCCGGCTGGCCCGGTCCAGCCGTCGAACAGCTCGCCGTCGCGGACGAAGTCCTCCAGCAGCGCCCGGTCGTCGCCGTCGTCGTCGGGCAGCCGGCCGATCCCGACCAGCTCGTGGGTCGCCGTGCCGTGCTCGTCCCGGCGCCGCAGCGCGTGCTTGCGCCCGCCCACGGAGACCTTGCCCTTGGCGGCCTTCGCGACGGGGCGCAGCTCGCCGGAGGAGTCCTCCCGGGCCACCAGCTTGTAGACCATCGACGACGTCGGCGCGCCGGAGCCGGTGACCACGCGGGTGCCGACGCCGAAGGCGTCGACGGGCGCGGCGTTCAGGGCCGCGATCGCGTACTCGTCGAGGTCGGAGGTGACGGTGATGCGGGTGTCCGGGTTGCCGAGCTCGTCGAGGAGCTCGCGCACCCAGGCGGCCTGGGTCACGAGGTCGCCCGAGTCCAGGCGCACCCCGCCCAGCTCGGGCCCCGCCAGCTCCACGGCCTTGCGGACCGCGGTCTCGACGTCGTAGGTGTCCACGAGCAGGGTGGTGCCCCGGCCCATGGACTGGAGCTGGGCGCGGAAGGCGTCCTCCTCCGAGTCGTGCAGCAGCGTGAAGGAGTGGGCGGCCGTGCCGACGGTCCGGATCCCCCAGCGGTGCCCGGCCTCGAGGTTCGACGTCGAGTCGAACCCGCCGATCACCGCCGCCCGCGCGGCCGCGACCGCCGCCTCCTCGTGGGCGCGCCGGGAGCCCATCTCGATGCACGGGCGCCCCGCCGCGGCGCCCACCATGCGGGAGGCGGCCGAGGCCACGGCGCTGTCGTAGTTGAGCACGGACAGGAAGTACGTCTCGAGCACGCACGCCTCGGCGAACGTGGCCTCGACCACGAGCAGCGGCGACGAGGGGAAGTACACCTCGCCCTCGGCGTAGCCGGAGATCGACCCGGTGAACCGGAAGCCGGCCAGGTAGTCCATTGTGGCGCGGTTGACCACACCGGTGTCGGCGAGGAAGCGCAGCTGCTCGTCGCCGAACCGGAAGCTGTCGAGCCCCTCGAGCAGGCGTCCCGTGCCCGCCACCACGCCGTAGCGACGGCCGGCCGGCAGCCGCCGGGCGAAGACCTCGAACACGCAGCGCCGCTGCGCGGTGCCGGCGTGCAGGGCGGCCTGCAGCATGGTCAGCTCGTAGTGGTCGGTCATCAGGGACGTGGGCGGCGGGGCCCACCGGTGGCTGCGCTGGTTCACGGGCACCACTCTAGCGACGCCGCCGGTGCCCCCGGCGCCCGGCACTCGCTACGATGGACGGACCATGCACTGCACTGCTCCCACCGCCGCCCGCCCCGCGGCCACCGCCACCCCGGAGACCGGCACCCGGCCCACCGGCGCGACGTCCCCGGTCACGGAGACCGAGACCGAGACCCCGTGGAACGTCGTCGTGTGGGACGACCCCGTCAATCTCATGAGCTACGTGACGTACGTGTTCCGCTCGTACTTCGGCTATCCGGAGGAGAAGGCGCGGTCCCTCATGCTGGAGGTCCACCACCACGGGCGCTCCGTGGTGGCCAGCGGCTCCCTGGAGGAGGCCGAGACCCACACCGCGGCGATGCACGGCTTCGGCCTGTGGGCCACCTTCGAGCAGGCGGGGGGCCGCTGATGGCGCAGGGCTTCCGGTCCACCCGCCGGGGCATCACCGCCCGCTTCGAGGAGCCGGAGAAGGAGCTGCTGCAGAAGCTCTTCGCGGACGTCGCCCAGGCGCTGGTCCCCGAGCAGCCGGCCTCGGAGGACCCGCTCGAGCGGATGCTGGGCGTGTCCGGGGACGCGGAGCTCCCCGAGGACTCCGCGCTGCGGCGCCTGCTGCCCGACGGCAGCCTGGACCCGGAGCGCGCCGCCGAGTTCCGCCGGTACACGGAGCGGGGGCTGCGGGAGTCCAAGCGGGGTGTGCTGCGGCAGGCCGCCCTGGCGCTGGAGACCCAGCCTGTGCGGCTGGACGCCCAGCAGGCGCAGGCATTCGGCCAGGCGCTCAACGACGTGCGGCTGGTGCTGGCGGACCGGCTGGGGATCCGGAGCGAGGCCGACGCCGAGCGCGTGGGCCGCTACGACGACTGGTCCGCGATCGAGGATGTCGAGACGTACATGTCGCTCCTGTACAACTTCGTCTCGTGGTTGCAGGAGACCCTCATGGAGGCCCTGCTCCACGACCTCCCCCGAGGCTGACCGGCCACGACGTCCCCGGGGGCCTCCGCCGCGGCGGGTGGTGCCGCACGTCACGGCCGCGCGGCCGCGGCGCGGTTTGGGGCGGCGGCACGCCCGGGACTACGCTCTTGACGATATGCAGGATGACGACGTCTTCGGGACCGGCGGCCGGACCGCACGGCGCCCCAACCCCGGTTCACCCATCGGCGTGTTCGACTCCGGGGTGGGCGGTCTCACCGTGGCCCGCGCCATCATCGACCAGCTGCCCCACGAGGAGATCGTCTACGTGGGCGACACCGCCCACGGCCCCTACGGGCCGCTGCCGATCGCCGAGGTGCGCGCGCACGCCCTGCGGATCATGGACGAGCTCGTGGACTCGGGCGTCAAGCTGCTGGTGATCGCCTGCAACACGGCCTCCGCCGCCGTCCTGCGCGACGCCAGGGAGCGCTACACCCGGGTCTACGGGATCCCCGTGGTGGAGGTCATCCAGCCGGCGGTGCGCCGGGCGGTCGCCTCGACCCGCAACGGCCGGATCGGGGTGATCGGCACCGAGGCGACGGTCGGCTCCCGCGCCTACGACGACACGTTCGCCGCCGCGCCGCACCTGCGCATCGACTCGGTGGCCTGCCCGGCGTTCGTCGACTACGTGGAGGCGGGGGTCACCACGGGCCCCGGTCTGCTGGCCACGGCGCAGGCCTACCTGGACCCCCTGCGCGCGGCGGACGTGGACACCCTGGTCCTGGGCTGCACGCACTACCCGCTGCTCACCGGCGTGATCTCCTACGTCATGGGCGACGCCGTCACGCTGGTCTCCAGCGCGGAGGAGACCGCCAAGGACGTCTACCGGGCCCTGGTGGGCCACGGCCTCGAGCGGGACCCGAGCCTGCCGGCCCGGCACGAGTTCCTCGCCACCGGGGACGCGGCGTCCTTTGAGGTCCTCGCCCGGCGGTTCCTGGGTCCGGAGGTCGCCCGCGTCCGGCACACCAGCTCGGTCGCGGAGCAGTACCCCACGGGCTCCCTCGCCCGGATCACCCCGGAGATGATCGGCGGCACCGGCCCGTCCGCGCCCTGAGCAGCACCGCGGCCGGTGCGGCCGCCGTCCCACCGGCCCACCCTCGGAAGGCACACGCTCCATGAAACTCACCATCGTCGGATGCACCGGCTCCTTCGCGGGGCCGAACTCGCCGGCCTCCTGCTACCTCGTCAGCGGCGAGGACGACGAGGGGCGGACCTGGCGCATCCTGCTGGACATGGGCAACGGCGCCCTCGGCGTGCTGCAGCGCCACATCGACCTGCACGACATCGACGCCGTGCTCGTCAGCCACCTGCACCCCGACCACTGCATCGACCTGGCCGGGCTGCACGTGGCGATCAAGTGGGACCCCCGGGGCTGGGGCCGCCCCCCGATCCCCCTGTGGGCGCCCACCGGCCTGCACGAGTACCTCAGCAGCACCCACGGGCTCCCCCCGGAGCCCGGCATGCACGGCGAGTTCGACTTCCACACCTGGGCCCCCGAGGAGCCCGTGCGGGTGGGGCCGTTCGCGATCACCCCGTTCCTGGTGGAGCACCCGACCCCCGAGCCCTACGCCCTGCGCATCGACTACGACGGCGTCATGGGCCCCAGCACCCTGACCTACTCCGGGGACACCGACGCGTGCGATGGCCTCGTGCGTGCGGCCCGGGACGCCGACGTCTTCCTCTGCGAGGCGGCCTACCACGAGGGGCGCGACGACGCGCTGCGCGGCATCCACCTCACCGGCCGGCGCGCCGCGGAGGCCGCCCGGGACGCCGGGGCGCGCCAGCTGCTGCTGACGCACCTGCCGGTGTGGAACTCCCCGACCCGGGCCGTGGAGGAGGCGCGGGAGGTCTTCGCGGGACCCATCGGCGTGGCCGAGCCCGCCTACACGTACCGGATCGTGCGCCGGGGCAGCGGCCGTCCCGCGGCCGCCGTCGGGCCGTGAGCGCCGCCGGGGCCCGGGCCGGGCGCGCGGGGCCGAGGGGTAAGGTGGAGCACATGGACTCTTCCGCAGCCCCGACCGCGCCGGCCCCCTCGACCTCCGGGACGACCCGGTCGGACGGCCGCTCGCCCGGCGAGCTGCGGCCCATCACGATCACCCGCGGCTGGTCCCAGCAGGCGGAGGGCTCCGCCCTCATCGAGTTCGGCAGCACCCGGGTGCTGTGCACCGCGTCCGTGACCGAGGGGGTCCCGCGCTGGCTCAAGGGCGAGGGCCGCGGCTGGGTGACCGCGGAGTACGCGATGCTCCCGCGGGCCACGTCCACCCGTTCCGCCCGCGAGTCCGTGAAGGGCAAGATCGGCGGCCGCACCCACGAGATCTCCCGGCTCATCGGCCGCTCCCTGCGCTCGGTCATCGACCTCTCCGCCCTGGGCGAGAACACCGTGGTCCTCGACTGCGACGTCCTCCAGGCCGACGGCGGCACCCGCACCGCCGCCATCACCGGCGCCTACGTGGCCCTCGCCGAGGCCATCGGCTGGGCACGGGCCGAGGGGCTCGTCGCCCGCCGCGCGCAGCCCCTCACCGACACCGTGGCCGCCGTGTCCGTGGGGATCATCGACGGCGTGCCGATGCTCGACCTCCCCTACGTCGAGGACGTCCGGGCCGAGACCGACATGAACGTGGTGGTCACCGGTTCCGGCGACTTCGTGGAGGTGCAGGGCACCGCCGAGGGCGCCCCCTTCGACCGCGCCGAGCTCGACGCCCTGCTCGACCTCGCCCTGGCCGGCTGCGCCCAGCTCACCCAGATCCAGCTCGAGACCCTCCGCGAGGCCGACGATGGCTGAGCACACCGGCGCACGCGTGGTGCTCGCCACGCACAACCGCGGCAAGCTCGCCGAGTTGCGCGACCTGCTCGCGGCGGCGCTCCCCGGGGCCGACGTGGAGCGGCTCGTGGTCGACGCCGCCGCGGCGGGCGCCCCCGACGTCGTCGAGGACGGCACCAGCTTCGAGGCCAATGCCCTGCTCAAGGCCCGCTCCGCCGCCGCCGCGACCGGGCTGATCGCCGTGGCCGACGACTCCGGCCTGGCCGTCGACGTGCTGGGCGGGGCTCCCGGGATCTTCTCCGCGCGCTGGTCGGGCCGGCACGGCGACGACGCCGCGAACCTGCGGCTGCTGCTCGCCCAGCTCTCCGACGTCCCCGACGCCCACCGCGGCGCGCAGTTCGTGTGCGCCGCCGCGCTCGTCACCCCGGAGGGCCACGAGCACGTGGAGACCGGGTCCCTGCGCGGCGCCCTGCTGCGGGAGCCGGTGGGGGACGGCGGCTTCGGCTACGACCCCGTGCTGCGCCCCGACGGGCTCGACCGGTCCTGCGCCGAGCTCACCCGCGCGGAGAAGAACGCCATCAGCCACCGCGGGCGGGCGATGCGGGCCCTGCTGCCGCACCTGCTGTCCGCCCTCGACCCCACCGTCGTCCCCGACTGACCCACGTCCGAACCGAGGAATCTGACCATGCCCTGGTCGCAGCTCCACCACCTGCCGTTCGCCGGCGCCGTCGAGGCCGTCCTGCGCGAGGCCGGCATGAGCGCGGACCCCAGCCAGTGGGAGGTGCATGCGGGAGGGTCCGCCCACGTGGTGGTGAACGTGGGCCACGTGATCTCCGTGCGGATCGCCAAGAACGCCACCGTCTGCGAGCACGTCCAGCGCCGTACGGAGGTCCTGCGGCGGCTGCCCCGCTTCTCGTTCGCGACCCCGCGGCCGCTCACCGGCGTGGTGGTCTCCCACGGCTACACCGGGGTCGGCCTGACGTGGCTGCCCGGCCACCCGCACCCGCCCGGACACGGGGACCCGGCCGCGCTGCACCGGGTGCTGACCGAACTGGCCGAGGTGGACCCCTCCGGCTTCGCGCGCCACCTCGACCGTCCCGGTCAGCACTGGGGCGGCCACCGGCGGCGCCACGTGCTGCTGGACGAGGTCATCCCGCGGCTGCTGCCGCGCAACCAGGAGGCCGCGCGGCGGGCCGTCGCGGAACTCGCGGCGCTGCCCACCGTGGCGCCGACCCTGGTCCACGGGGACCTCATGGGGCACAACATGCTGTGGGAGGGGGACGAGCTCACGGGCATCATCGACTGGGACCACGCCTGCCTGTCCGACCCCGCGCACGACGCCGCGTCCCTGGGGCTGTGGTACGGCTGGGACACCCTGCGCGCGGCCGTCTCGGAGAGCGTCTACGAGCGGGCCCGGCTGCACGCCCGCACGTTCCCCCTGCAGGCGGTCGCGTACGCGCTGCACCACGACCTCGACACGGCCCAGGTCAACCAGTCCGTCGCCCGGGCCGACGACTGGATCGAGACCAACCTGCGCGGCGTCTGCACCTGAGCGGGGCCAGTAGGCTGTTCCGGTGCCGTTCCCCGCTTCCCCCGCCACCACCCCGACCCCTGTCGCGGCCTCTCCCACGACCTCCGCCACGGTCGGCACCGCCACCGGTGCCCGGACCGCCGCGGACCCGTCGTCCCTCTCCTTCACCGCGATCGACTTCGAGACCGCGAACCGCTTCATCGGCTCGCCGTGCGCCGTGGGCCTCGTGCGGGTCCGCGGCGGCAGGGTGGTGGCGGAGTGCTCCGCGTACATGCGCCCACCGCGCACCCGGGCGGGCTTCGACCCCGGCAACATCCGCGTCCACGGGATCACCGAGCGCACGGTCGCGGGCCACCCGGGATTCGCCGAGCTGTGGCCGCGGATCGAGGAGTGGATCCTGGCGGAGGACCCCGACGAGCTCGTGGTCGCGCACAACGCCCGGTTCGACATGGGGGTCATCCGTGCCGCGTGCGCGGAGACGGGCACGGCGCACGCCCCGCTGGCCTACGCGTGCAGCCTGGCGCTGGCCCGGCGCGGCTACGACCTGCCGTCCTACGCGCTGCCCCGGGCGGCCGAGGCCGCCGGGGTTCCGCTGCGCCGCCACCACGACGCCCTCGAGGACGCGCGGGCGTGCGCGGGCATCGTGGTGGACCTGGTCCACCGGTCCGGCGCGGGCACCGTCCGGGAGCTGCTCGCCGGCGCGGGGCTGAGCGTCAGGCGGCTGGTGGCGCCCCCACTTCCCTGAGCCAGCGCTCGGCCGTCGCCGACACGGCGTCCACGGCGTCCAGCCGGGCGCGCCACTCCGGCGGCAGCGCGGCCGTCCCCAGCGCCGCACCCGTGACGGCGCCGGCGATCGCGCCCGCCGCGACGGGGTCGCCGGGGCGGACCGCGGCGGGATCCACCGCGGCACGGTCCGTGCCCGGTTCCGCTCCGCCCGGTCCCGTCCCGCCCGGGACCGCTGTGGCCAGCTCCACGGCGCGGCGGAACACGGCCTGGGGGTCCCCGGCGCCGGGGGCCTCGGCCTCCGCGCGCAGGGCCGCGCCGAGCCCGCCCGCGAGGACCTCCGGGGCCGCGCCGCCCGCACCGACCAGCCGCCGGAGCGACTCGGGGTCGAGCTCGTCCCGCCCGGCGGCGCGCACGGCGTCGTCGAGCCGGGCGAGGGTCTCGGCGACCGGCCGTGTGAGGTGCTCCGCGGTCTCGCGGGCGGCGGCCACGGCCGCGGCGACCGGCCGCGGCAGGCCCTCCCGGCGGGCCCGCACGGCGGCGTGCACCACGAAGCCGTGGACGGCCGCCGCGGTCTGTGCCTCGGGGTGCCCGTGGGTCAGCGCCGCGCCGTTGATGGCCAGCGGGGCGAGCGTGCGCCAGCCCACGTGGGGCAGGAGGCCGAACGGGGCCGAGCGCAGCACCGGCCCGGCCCCCTTGGCCTCCGGCAGCAGCGGGCGCTCGACCTCGCCCATCCGCCCGGACCGCAGGGCCTCCAGCGCCGTCCCGTCCGGCTCGCGGACGGCGTGCAGGACCTCGTGCTCGTCGATCCCGCGAGGCAGGGGGCGCGGCGCCTCGGCCGGGTGGCGCTCCCCCTGGGTGCCCAGCCAGCGCAGGTAGGCGAGCCACAGGCACGCCGTCTCGTCGGCGGCATGGCCCTGGTTCGCCCACTCGACGACCTCCTGCAGCGCGTCCAGGGTGTAGAGCGCGAGCTGGGTGCCGCCGGCGATCCGCAGCTCCGCCGCGGGTCCGTCGGCGCCCGCGCCGGCCGTTCCGTGGCCCGGATCCCGGTCGGCGCGCCCGCGGGCGCCCAGCGCCTCGCCGATCGCCCCGCCGAGCAGGGTGGCGCGCACGGAGTCGGCGTACTCGGGCCAGGCGGGGTCGAGGCCGGTGTCGGGGGAGAGCAGGGGAGCGGGCATGCGGTCAGTGTAGTCGCCGCCGGTGCGGCGACCGGCCGGGTTCACCTGCCCTTCAGGGGACTGTGGTTGCATGGCACGGGCGCCCGGCGCCCGGCGCCCCGCCGGCACGGCACCCCCACCGTGCCGCCCCGATCCCCGAGGAGAGCTCCATGAGTCAGCACGTTCCCGGCACCACCGCGCGTCCCGGCGCCGGCGGCACCGCACGGGCCGCAGGCACCGACGACGCCGCCCACGGCGGCAGGCCCCCCGCCCGCGGCGCGGAGGGCCTCGCGGCGCCCGTGCCCGTCGCCGCCCGCAAGGAGACCGTTCCCGCGGGCGCACCGGAGGCCGCCTCCGCGCCGGCCCGGTGGGCCGCCGAGTTCGCCGGAACGGCGCTGCTGGTCTTCGCCGGTCTGGGCACGGGCATGTTCGCCACCGAGGTCATCGACTCGGCGCTCGGCTTCGGCCTCGGGCTGGTCGCCGCGATCGTCGCCTTCGGACACGTCTCCGGAGGGCACTTCAACCCCGCCGTGACCCTCGCCGCGGTCGTGGCCGGGCGCACGCCCGCGAGCGTGGCGATCGGCTACGTGGTGGCTCAGGTGCTGGGCGCACTGGCCGCGGCGGGTCTGCTGTGGGCGGTGCTCGTCACCCTGCTGGACTCCTCGACCACCGCGCAGGTCCTCGGCGCGGTCTCCAACGGCTTCGGGGAGAACTCGACCTCCCAGGCCGGGTGGACCACGGTGCTGCTCGTCGAGTTCGTGGCGACGGCCCTGTTCGCGCTCGTGGTCCTGGGCTCCACCGCGCCCCGGGCCAACGCGGTGCTGGCCCCCGTGGCCATCGGTGCGGCCCTCGTGTTCCTGCTCACGATCACGGCGCCGTTCGACGGCGGGTCGCTGAACCCGGCCCGCTCGACGGGGGCCGCCGTGGTCGCCGGCGCCGGCCACCTCGGTCAGCTGTGGCTGTTCTGGCTCGCCCCGCTGCTGGGCGGTCTGGTCGCCGGTCTGGTCCACCGCGCAGCGGCCCTCGCCGGGCCCCGCCGCCGGGCCGGTGAGCCCGCGGCGGCCGACAGCGACCCGGTGATCGACAGTGCCCCGGCGTCCGACGGCGCCCCGGCGGGCTCCTCCGCCCCGGCCCGGGAGCGGTGAGCCGGCG